>DASUKT010000089.1:0-23296 GCA_036278575.1 Pseudolabrys sp.
GTCGCCGTTCGCTCCGAAGGCAAATGGGCGATCCTGGATAATCGTACGATGGCGATCCTTAATCCCGAACAGACGCAAGACTATCGCGCGCTGTTTGCACTGGATTGGCAAAATGATCGCCCGATTAAAACCGCAGCACTCGGCCCGATTACAGATCGATAACCTGGCCTTCGCGGGCCGTTATCGTACCGGCGCGGGTTTTGGCGGCCTCAGCTGCGATCCTGTCCATAAAATCGTCGTCGTGTGACGGATCGTGATGAAACAGGCAGACCTTTTTCGCGCCAGCTTTGTCTGCGAGCCGAAGGCCGCGTACCCAGGTGGAATGTCCCCAGTTCGAGCGGGACACGATCTCCTCTTCTGTAAACGTCGCGTCATAAACCATTAGATCTGCCTGCTGGGCCAGCGATACAAGATCGTTGTCGTTCTTACCGGGCGATCCGGCGGTGTCGCTAAGCAAAGCAAAAGCACGACCACCGTGTTCGAGGCGATAACCGTTGGCGCCGTCCGGATGATCAAGCGGCGCTGTCCGCAGCACCACATCCTCATAAGGACGCAGAACATCCCCCGAGCGGAAATCGCGAAATTCGATAGCCGCCTTGAAAATCTCGATTTGCACCGGGAATAGCGGCGAACTCATCAGCCTGCGTGTCACCTGTTCGATGCCGCCCGATGGCGCCAGATTCGCCGCCCAGATTCGCACGACGTAATCCTCGCAAAACAATGGCTCAAAAAACGGCAGACCGGCAACATGGTCCAAATGGCAATGCGTGATAAAAATATCGACGTTGCGTATAGCTTTGTCTTTCAGAAGCTCGATGCCAAGGGGGCGCAATCCTGTACCGGCGTCAAAGATAATCACGCGATCATTGCAACGAACCTCAATGCAAGCCGTATTTCCTCCGTAGCGGATTGTCGCCGGGCCAGGGCAAGCAATCGTGCCTCGGACTCCCCAGAATCGAATCCGCGTTAGATTTTGCACCATTGTAATTCCTGAACCTGCAAATGGCGTCCCAGACACCGAAGATCACGCACTGGCGCTCTCGCCTCGGCGGATCATAAATATGGACTGACAGTCTTTCTCGCTCGTTTCACGTTATCCAACGACTTTGCGCAAGTCGCATGAGGCGCAGCAGCGAAATACCGCCCTCCCCGCGACATATGGGGTGGTTGACATTTTCGGCCTATAAAATGGCCCCTTTCTTGATCTTGCATGCGCCGATTCCCTGCCGAAGAAAGCGACTTTTTGTGATGGCGAGCACAGCAGCGCAGGTGCCCTTAACCTACTCTCCTACTCACACAAGGACGATGCGCCTTGCGGAAAACGGACCGGAGGGGACCATGACGACAACCACTTATCCCACCACAGCTGCTAGCAGCTTCCAGGTCAGCACCATTACGCAAATTGTCGCTTATATCAGCCGATTTGCTGAAGGCGTTCGCGAGGGTCAGGAAATTCACGGTCGCTATCGGAAGCTGTCGCAGCTCTCGCGCGCCGAACTGGCCCGGTGCGGCCTCGATCGCCAGAGCATCGCCCGCGCAGCTTTGAATAGCCGCTGAGCGGATAGATGGCTTTTCTGGTACAAAGGCGCGGCTGTGAGCAGTCGTAAACCGCGCCGGGCTGGCAATGGTATCGTCTTCCCGCCCTACCAATTTACTGCTGGACCTTCCCGAGGGGCTGTCCTCCAGCCTGCTTGCGAATGCAAAAGCGGTAAAGTTGTCCGCCGACGCGACGCTCTTTGTGGCCGGCGACCCAGGCGATGGTTGTTATCGGGTCGATGAGGGCCTGCTCAAGGTGAGCATGGTTTCGCCGACAGGCGCCGAGCGCATCCTCGCCGTGCTGGGTCCGGGTTCTATTGTCGGCGATCTCGCCATGATCGACGGCCGGCCACGGTCTGCTTCGGTGACGGCACTACGGGATTGCAAGCTAAGCTTCGTCAGCCGCCGCGCCTTCGAAGCGCTCGCCTCTCAACATCCCGAGATTTACAAACATCTTCTTATTTTGGTTGCGCAGCGCCTGCGCGATACCGATCAAGTCGTGGCTGCCGGAAGTTTTCTGCCGGTCAAAGGCCGCGTAGCAAGAGCCTTGCTCGACCTGGCCAAGGCCTTCGGTCACGAGGTAGCAGGCGGCCGGATCGTCATACGGCAAAAACTAAGTCAAAGTGACGTTGCAGCAATGGCCGGCATCGCGCGAGAAAACGTAAGCCGAATTCTGAACGAATGGATGCGTTTGAAACTGGTAACCCGATTGTCCGGCTATTATTGTATTGAAAACGCAGTGAAGCTCGAAAAAGAACTTCAACTGTAGCGGAACTGCATTGCATTTGGCCAAAGGATGCGATGCAGTTTACCGTGTGATCGATGCAGGGCTTCGTCATGACGGACGACTTCGTCGGCTTTACATTTCTAACCGAGTCGGATGCGCCGACCTGGTACCTGAAGGCTGGCGAGGTGATTTTCAAAGAAGGCGATAGTGCGGCCGAGTTCTACGTCATCAAGAGCGGGCAGGTGGAAATACGACTGGGCAACCGCTTGCTCGATAGTCTCGAGACGAATGACATTTTCGGCGAAATGGCGCTGATCGATTCCGCACCTCGCAGCGCTAGCGCCGTCGCGAAAACCGATGCGGCAATCGTTCCGATTTCAAAAAAACAATTTCTACTGCTTGTCAGTCGCGCACCCAGCTTTGCCCTCGATGTCATGGGCGTGTTGGCACGGCGGTTACGCACCACTAATTACGCAATATGAGAAGGCGTTAATCGTTGGCACGCCCGATTTTCTGACTCGAAAACACTGGTGCCCGGCATGGAGAGCGGCTACCATTTTTTATCTTAAAGCTAAAGACGAATTTTTTAAAATCGGCTGCCGGGGGCACTTTCTTTGTCACTGTCGTTTCCTTCGCTATTGCGAGGCTCTTCACCCGTGTCATCGGCGGCGAGCCTTCGAAATGACGTGATGGGCGGCCTTGTATCGTCGGCGCTTGCCATCCCGCTTGCGCTCGGCTTCGGGATGTTCGTCTTCGTCAGCTTGGGCGACCAGTATTTCGCCCACGGTGCAATAGCCGGCCTCATCTCGGCATTCGTCGCCGGCAGCATATGCCTGTTATTGGGTGATCGTAGTGGCACGATTTATGCGCCGCGGATCACAACAACGTTTTTTTTGGGCTTGCTGCTCGTCTCATTGGTACATTCGCCCGCACCCGAACTGAAATCCGAGCCGGCCTCGTTCAAGCTGATGGTCCTGTTCGCGATCATCATTCTTGCCGGAATTTTTCAGGCATTGTTCGGCCTGCTCAGACTCGGCACGCTTATCAAATTCGCGCCATTTCCAGTCATGGCAGGTTTCCAGAATATGGCCGCCGTGCTGCTGTTCCTGGTGCAGATCGGAAACGTATTGGGTTACGATCACAACGTGCCCTTCACCAAGGCGTATGGTGAGATTGCCACCGCGAAGCCACTTAGTGTTCTGGTCGCCGCTGCCACTTTTGCCGCGGCCTGGCATGCCCGCCGCATCACGACCAAAGCACCACCACTTCTTGTCGGCCTCGGCGTAGGAATTTTGATTTATTACGGATTTGTGGAGGCAAGGCTTTCCTCCGCCCTTGGCCCGACGATCGGACTGCCTTCGGCCGCCATTACAATGCCGCGGCCTTACCGCGACTTTCTCGATCCGATCCTCCTGAGCCACCTGTTTGATCTTGCCGGCATCATCGTGCCGGGAGCGCTGGCGCTCGCGATTATCGCCGCGATCGATGCAATGCTCTGTGCCAAACTTGCGGCTCGGCCCGGCGATCAGCGGCGTGACAGCAACCACATGTTGATACGTCTTGGTCTCGGCAATGCCGCAACCGCAGCTGCCGGCGGCATCACCGCCGGAATAAACATTGGTCCTACCACCGCCAACCGGACTTTCGGCGGCCGCACCTGGATTTCAATCGCCGTGAATGCTGCGGCACTTCTGCTTACGATCCTTTTCCTTGTGCCGCTCGTGACCCACCTGCCCCGGGCGGTAATTTCGGCGCTTATCATGGTAGTCGCGATTCAGCACATTGATCCGTGGAGCAAACAAGCCGCGATTCGGCTGCTAAGCGGAAGAACCACTCAAAGGGCTGCCCTTGCACTCGATCTAAGTGTCGCGCTTGTGGTGTCGATTCTGTCGATCACGGTCAACATCGTGCTGGCCGTGTTTCTCGGGCTCGGGATTGCCATTCTGCTATTCGTCGTACGGATGAGTGGAACCAACATCAGGCGACGCTATCGATGCAATACATACCGTTCACGCAAAGCGCGCGCCGTCGATGAATTGGAGCTGTTGGAAAGGCACGGCAGATCGATTTTGGTGATCGAGCTGCAAGGTGCGCTGTTCTTTGGAAGCGCGGAGCGCCTCGCACGGCAAATCGACGCGGAAATGGCGCAGCCGACACGGTGGATTGTCCTCGATTTACGACGTATTACCGAGATCGATTCCACCGGCGTTCGCATTCTTGCAGACATTGAGGCCGACCTCAGACGCCGGAATGCGAAGCTGACACTCGTGCTACGTGACGGCAGTGAAATGGCCCAGCGCCTTGCCGACCTGCCCGCAATGCGTTCGCACGATGTCGACCGGGCAATCGAAAAAGCGGAGGACGATCTTCTCAGCGCAATGTTAAACGCCGCAATTACACCTGCGGGTGAGCTTCAATTCGAGCAAGTCTCGCTATTGCGTGATTTTTCGGCGGATCAAATCGCGCGACTTGGCGCATACGTTCAGCGCATGGAATGGCCGCGCGATAGTACGATCTTCAAGGAAGGCGACCCTGGATCGCACATGTTTCTTGTAACGCGCGGGCGTGCCAGCGTCCGTCTGCTGTCCGACGATCGAAACGTCCGCCTTGCGACTTTCGCGCCGGGAAGCGTTTTCGGCGAGCTGGCGCTGCTGGATAAAGGACCACGCTCGGCCACTATTACCGCTGACGAGGACATGACGACCTGGGCGCTCAGCGAGAAAAGCTTCGGAGCTTTGCAGACGCAGCACCCCGATATCGCGATTCAAATTCTTTCCGCGCTCGGCCATGAGCTGAGCCGCCGGCTGCGGCAGGCCAATTTGACGATTCACCAGCTTGAAGAATGAGCGACCGTTTCGCTCGCACTGGGCTCAGGCGTATGGATCGTAAGGATAGCCAGCATAGGCGAGATTGGCACCGCTGTCGCCGAGCAGCGTTTCCAGCTTTTCAACCGTCTTTTCGATGACACTGCGCGGCTGCCCCGCCAAAATCTGGCTCTTGAGTTCAATCATCGTCTGATTGGCAGCGTCCAGCCGCCGCGCCAAAACTGCCGCGACATAGAGAAGAGCGACGGGATTTTTCCCAAGGAGTGTCTCGGCGTTGGCGACATGGAATTGTGACGCTTCCACTGCCCGCACATCGGCCGTATGCGGCTGATCCAGCAATGCGGAAAGTTCGCCAAAAACCGCCCCCGGTTCGGTGACCTTTGCGACCTCAATCCCATTCTTGGCGATCGCGACCGTACCCTTATTGAGGATCAGCAAGAGGCCGGTCTTCGAGCCCGCGGCGAGAATGGTTTCTCCGGGCTCGTACTTGGCAAGCGGAAGCGCGGCAAGGCTTTTCTGAAAAACGGCTGTATCAGGAATTAACGACATGGCACCTGACCTTCTTGGAAGCTCAACACGAAGCGCAGATGTTCACACATAGGCCCGCACTTGTGTAGACCTGAGCGGGACCTCCCCGAGCATCATCGGGCCTTTATTAGCGGCGCGGTCGACGCTCGGCTTCATACAAATGGATGAGACTTTTGGTCGGCGATTTGAACGTGGACCATTCGAAGGCCAAAATGAGCGACGCGGCGAGAACGCAAACCGGCGGCTATACCGCTGCGATCCATTCGAGCTCAGCCGGCCGGATATTCAGCTTCCAGTCGTCCCCTTCGGCGACCACTGCGGCCTGAAATCCGGCACGCGGCTCGAAGCTTTCGACCGACCAACCGTCGCAGCCCCGCAGCAAGGCCGCCGGTTCGGCCGGCACAAGCGAAACCTCAAAGCTATCGAGAGGAAGAGACAATCCGAATCCGCGCGCCTTGATATAGGCTTCCTTCCTTGTCCAGCAGTTGAAAAACGCCTCGATCTGAAACGACGGATCGACGCGACGCAAGGCGCATACCTCCGAAGCGGAAAAGAAAGCCTGCGCAATTTTCTCGGACGGAAAAGCCGGGTCGCGAAATTCAATATCACAGCCGAGCTCGCGTTCGCGCGCAATCGCCACAAGAGCAGTACCGGCAGAGTGCGACACGCTAAATCGCAAATCGCTCTCTCTCAGAAAAGGCTTGCCAAAACCGTTTGTGCGAAACGAAAGCTTCCGCGCCGGGACACTCAGATAACGGGAAAGCAATATGCGCAAACCTGCGCGCCGCGCGATGTAACGCCGGCGATCCAGTTCCGCTCGGAAGCGCGCGGCGCGACGGCTTTCCTCTTCACAAAGAAATTCGGCAATCCGATCCTCGTCCAGATCGGCGCGATCCAAATCCATCGCATACACATCGACGATTGCGAACATCTCACATCGCCATTTCCGCCAGTTTATTCTCGCGCACCCGCCGCTCTATGCATGGCATACGTGCCAGGATCAGTTCGGCGAGCCTGCGAACATTCGGTTCCTGGATGAAATCCTCGTGATTTCCGGAAACATCGTCGGAGAAAAAAGCACCGCGCACAAGCGTTTCCCAGCCGGATTGGCAATCGACTCCTGCAGGGCGCCGCGATGCCTGAATAAGCGCCACGTCGCCATCGTAAGGCGCCGGCATATAATCGATTGCCGAAGCGTCAAGCATAGCTTCCGCCACAGTCAACGCCGGCTGTCCGATCAGCCAACCCATGCGTCCCATAAGATGAGCCGCGAGAATCCAGCCGTAGCGCCGCCGGGCGTTGCCGCGAAGACGGACTATTTCCGCACAATGAAATCGGAACTTGCCAATTTGGCCCAAGAGGCCTTGACGTCGTTTAAGTTGGTTCTTGAAATGCACCGGATTGACCGAATCCAGCATAATGACGATGCCCACTCGTTGATCCTGTGCACGCAATTGCGAGGCAACTTCGTAGGCCAGGATACCGTGCGTGCAAAAACCGCCAATGCAGTAGGGGCCGCCGGTGTGGTGTGCGCGCAGGCCCCGAACGACTTCGCTTGCAAGGGCTTCGAAACGCGGCGTTCGTTCGCTGTCGTTGCGAAAATCGAGCAACACATCGAAAAACGGTTGATCCGGACCTAACGCATGAGCAAGCGGCAGAATCGTGCCTCCGCCGCCCATCCAATACAGCGGTGGTCGCGAACCGTTCGGCTGAACGGCAACAATACGCGGCAATGCAATTCCGACTTCCTGCAAGCGCGCGGCGAGTTCATCGAGCTGCGGAGCGTAAAAGACCGCAGCCATCGAAAGGCTGATGCCGAATTCCGCTTCGATGCGCCTGAGTAGTTTGGCCACAAGCAGCGAGTGCCCACCAAGGTCGAAAAAATTGTCACGCGCACCAATGATTTTTACTCCGAGAATGTCCTTCCAGATTGCGGCTAGCCTGCATTCGATGTTGCCGCGGGGCTCTTGAAAATGACGGGCAACCTGGATGTCATTCGTATTCGGCAGGGCATTGCGGTCTACTTTGCAGTTCCGCGTCATCGGCAACTGCCGTAGCGCGACATAGCGCGACGGAACCATATAGTCCGGCAGGCTACCTTGCAGGAATTCACGCAATTGCGCGGCCGAGGGTGCCGGCCCGTGGCGCCCGACGATGTAGCTTGTCAGGCTCATCTCGCCGGATGAATCGGGCCAGGCCTTAACGGCGGCAGCCGCGACGTTCGGATGCTTGAGCAGAAACGACTCGACTTCTTCCACCTCGATGCGGAATCCGCGTACCTTCACCTGATTGTCCAAGCGACCGAGGCATTCGATCGTTCCGTCCGCGCGATACCGCGCCAAATCGCCGGTGCGGTAGAGCCTCTCGTCGGGAGCCACTTCGCTGACAACAAATCGGCGCTTCGTTAGCTGCTTGCGGTTTCGATAGCCGCGGGCAAGGCCTCTGCCGCCAATGCAGAGTTCGCCAGTCACGCCAATAGGGACAGGATTGCCCACACAATCGAGGATGAAGGTCCTGGTGTTCGCGATCGCCTTTCCGATGGAAACGGAGCCTTCGCCTGCTTCGACTCGATGGAGCGTCGACCAAATCGTCGTTTCGGTAGGACCATAAAGATTCCAAAGGCTGCTGCCGCGCGCGAGCAGCTTGTCCGCAAGTTCGCGCGGCAGCGTCTCGCCCCCGCAAAGCATTTTCAGGCCTTTTTGACCCGGCCAGCCCGACTCGACCAGCGCGCGCCACATCGCAGGTGTAGCCTGCATCACCGTGCATCCGCAGTCGCGGATTAATTTCGCAAGCAGTGTGGGATCTGCGGCGACATCCGAACTGGCGATGATGAGTTGCCCTCCGCTGATGAGCGGAAGGAAAATTTCCAATGCCGCGATGTCGAACGACAGGGTGGTAACCGCGAGCATACGATCGGCGTCT
This sequence comes from Pseudolabrys sp., assembly GCA_036278575.1. Taxonomy (GTDB): domain Bacteria; phylum Pseudomonadota; class Alphaproteobacteria; order Rhizobiales; family Xanthobacteraceae; genus Pseudolabrys. The sequence goes on from DASUKT010000089.1 coordinate 8,539, forward strand.
CCGAACCCCGGTTCGCGTTGCATGGATGCAAGAAGGTTGACCAACGCCGAATGTGGGATTTCGACTCCTTTTGGTTCGCCGGTGCTGCCGGACGTGTACAGCACATAAGCGAGCCCGCCGACGCTACTTTGCGTGACAATCTCGATATCGTTTTCTTTGCAACCAAAGACATCATCGCAAAGCACCGTAGCGGCGCTCCACGCCGGCAGCTTTCCTAGTAGCTCCTTTTTCGTGAGAAGCACGTGCGGTCTCGCGTCTTCGATGATCAGCTTCAACCGCTCTTCGGGAAACTGCGGATCGAGCGGAAGATAAGCCCCGCCGGTTTTCAGAATGCCCAACAAAGCGGCGGCCATCTCAAGCGAGCGGTCGGCGGCGAGAGCAACCAAAGATCCTTCTTGCACGCCGAGTTTCCGCAGGCGGCTAGCAACGACCGCAGCTGATCGATTGAGATCCCGATATGTGCAGGATCTGCCATTGCAAGTCACGGCAATGGCATGAGGAATTTGTGCCGCCTTGGCCTCAAATTGTTGGTGAACACCAAGCTGGGGCACTACCGCCGAGGTTTCATTCCACACGACGAGCATTTGACTAATTTCCGCATCTGTCAGCAGCGGCAAATGCGAAAGCGTGCAGTTAGGATTCCGGGTAATGCCCTCCAGTATTCTGCGCCAATGTCCAACCATTCGTCGAATGGTCGCCGCATCGAAAAGATCGGAACTATAGATAAAGCGGCCGATCAAACCCTCGGTTCGTTCCTCCAGCTCAAGATAAAGGTCGAACTTTGCGACGCCTATGTCGATATCCATCTGCGTAAGATCAAAGTCGCCCGGTAGCAAAGGAGCCGGCGGCTGAATGGAGAAGAACACCTGAAACAAAGGATGCATGCTGAGATTGCGGGCCGGGGCAAACTCGCGCACGATACGATCGAAGGGTATATCGCTTGCATCGAGCGCGCCGGCGACCGCATCCCGCGTTTGCTGGAGATATTCCTTGAAGGTCAATTGGCCTGAAGGCCGCGTGCGCAAGACGACCGGATTAAGAAAGTAGCCGACAACTCGCTGCAATTTTGGATGACGACGCGTGTCGGTGACGCCGCCAATGATGATGTCGTCCTGTCCGCTATAACGATGGAGCAGCACTTTGAATGCTGCCAGCAACGTCATATAGAGGGTCACGCCTTCCTTGCGGCTTAAGCTCTTTAAGGCTTCGGTGAGTTCACCGGACAGAGAAAATCTTTCCATCGAGCCCCGATATGTCGGCATGGCGGGACGAGGCCGATCGGTGGGAAGCTGCAGGACTGGCAGCGGTCCCGCAAGAGATCGGCGCCAATACTCCATTTGGTCGGCAACAACGTTGCTCGCGGCATGACGGTGCCGCCACACCGAATAATCGCCGTAGCGGGCGGCGACATCCGGCAAATCCGGTTCGCGGCCATCGACAAAGGCTCGATAAATATTCGCAAGCTCTGGAACGATAACGCGGCAGATTGAAACCCCATCAAAAATGATGTGATGCAACGTAAGGTAAAATCGATGTTCGTATTCGGCGAGCTTCAGTCCACGCACGCGGAACAGAGGCGGCCTGCTGCAATCGATTGGTTTGCGCGCATCTGCAGTCGCAATACGCAAGGCCTCCTGTTCACGCTCCTCCGCCGGCAAATGGCTGATATCCCTGATTGTCAGCAAGGTGGTCACGTGAGGATGCACGACTTGAGACACGTCGCCGCCAACTCCTGAAAACGACGTGCGCCAGGCGTCGTGACGGCGCAGCAGCTCGTTAAACGAGCGCTCCATCGCAACGCGATCGAGCGGTCCCTTGAGATGGATCGTGATCGACTCATTGTAGAGCGGTACCTCGGCAGCCATGGCGGTATGCAGCCAGACATTTTGCTGCTCGGGCGACAGCGGCGGATTTGTCCCATCCAGAAGTGCTTGCAGGTTATCCGGTTCGAATCTGTCGTCGGCTGACGCTTCACGGCCGGCTAACATTCGCTGGAGAAGGAGGAGCTTGGCTTCGGTCAATTCCGAAGATGGGGTCGCCGCCTGCGTGCTCATTTAGTGCCTCCTTGCGGAGGAGGTAAAAGACACGGGCAGCGATTTCAGGCCACGCAGGCCGAGGTTTTCGCGCCACACGGGCGGTCCTGGAATCAAGGCGAGATCTGGCAGCCGCTGTAACAGCAAACGCAGTGCTATCTGACCTTCGATTCGCGCGAGCGGAGCACCGAAGCAATAGTGAGTCGCCCAACCGAAGGCGAGATGCCGATTGTCGTCTCGTGCCAGGTCCAGCCTGTCAGGATCGGCGAAACGGTTCGGATCGCGATTACCGGCGGCCATAACCGCCATGACGGCGTCCTGCTTATGAATGAGCTTGCCGCCTAAAGTCATGTCGTCGGGCGCAAGGCGCGCTGTATGTTGACTTGGGCTTTCATAACGCAGCAGCTCCTCGACTGCGGATCGAGTAATCGAAGGGTCATCGCGTAATCTAACAAGCTCAGCCGGATGACGTAGCAACGTGAGCATCCCATTGCAGATGAGATTGGTCGTTGTTTCCTGGCCGCCGACCATCGTCACAATGATATTGGCAACCACCTCCTCTTCCGACAGCCGCGAGCCCTCAACTTCGCTGGTCATCAATGAATAGAGCAGGCCGTCACGCGGGCTTCGCTCCAGCTCCCGCATCGCGGAACGGAAGTAGGCGCTCATATCTCGTAGACTGCGCAAAACACGTTCGGCACGATCGGGATTGTGTTGGAAATTACCGAGCATTTCGGCGAAATCGGCTGACCAACTCTTCAGTTGCCGGTGATCGGCCGTTGGCAGCCCAAACAACGTCGCCGTAACGATTGCAGGCAACGGAGCGGCAAAGTCCGCCATGACATCCATACGCCCACATGGCACGACCGCATCGATCAGCGATTCTGCGATTTCCTCGACCTGAGAACGCAGGCGCTCTACACGTTGGGGCGTGAAGCCGGCGGAGCAGAGTTTGCGCAAGCGCGTATGACTTGGAGCATTCAAAAACAACATCTGTTTTGACATTACCGCCGCGATCGGCTCGAGCGAACTTAAACCCAAAGCTTTGATCTGCTCCGGCGAAGGCGTGCGATCAGCCGAAAACCGGCTGAGCACCGTCAGGACATTGGCATAGTCCGTGACAACCCACGCATGCAGATAGGGATCCCACATGACCGGATCGTGCTCACGCAGCCGACGGTATAGCGGGTACGGGTCGGCAAGAATCTCCGGGTCGAGAAGCTGGGAAAGGCTCAGGCTCGGATCGAGCTCATACGCCCTGGAACTGGACATCGACGCTGCCAAATGATCAACCGGAAACCGAAACGCGCGCGACCTGTCGTTGAGCCTCTTCGTCGCTCATTGACTGAATTTTTTGGAGAATCAGGTCTTCAACAGACGAGGAAACGTTTGCAACGGTCGGCGCTTTGAACAGATGCCGCAGCGTCAAGTCGACGCCGAACGTCTGCCGCACCTGAAGCACGACCTGAGTGCCAAGCAGCGAGTGACCCCCGATGAGGAAGAAATTATCGTCGACGCCGACATGATCGACGCCGAGAACCTTGGCGACGATCTCGGCAATACGGCGTTCGGTCGGCGTGACCGGCGCGCGATATTGCGATGTGGCCGGTGCATTGTTGGCGGCTGGTTTCGGCAATGCCGACTTGTCAAGCTTTCCATTCGCCGTCAGCGGCAGCGCAGCCGTTTTCACGAATGTGCCCGGAATCATGTGGTCGGGCAGAAACCGCGCCAGAAAATCGCGCAGGCTCTCCGCCGTCACCGGCACGCCGCCAGACGGCACAAAGTACGCGACAAGACGCCTGTCGCCATCCTTGCCGGCACCGATCACGGCACTTGAGACTACGCCCGCGTGCCGATTGAGAACTGTGACGATCTCGTCCGGTTCGACCCGGTAGCCGCGAATCTTTTCCTGTTCGTCAACACGGCCCTCGAACGCGACTTCGCCGTCCGGCAAGCGCCGTCCGAGATCGCCGGTGCGATACATTCTGGCGCCAGGGATGGTGCTGAAGGGATCCGCAACAAAGCGTTCGCCGGTCAACTCCGGGCGATTGCGGTAGCCGCGCCCGACGCACGCGCCTCCGATGTAAATCTCGCCGCTTTCCCCTCTCGCAACCTGCTTGCGATCCTCATCCAATAAGTAGATTTGTGTGTTGGAAATCGCCGAGCCTATCGTGGGTAGTGTGACGTCGCTTCTGCCCGCCGGCACGCGGCCGGACGTCGCCACCACCGTGCATTCCGTCGGACCATAATTGTTGACAACGGCGAACGGCAAATTGCGCGCAGGAAACGTATGCAACGCTTCGGCGCCCGTCAGCAGAAGACGCAAACTTGTGCGGACTGGCCAACTCGCTTTCATCAGCGGTTCAGCAAGGACTGTCGGAATAAACGCAACTGTAATTTTCCGATCAGTGATCCAGTTTTTTAGCAGCTCAGACGACGTACGCGTCGTCTCATCGGTTAGCACCAAAGAGGCTCCAGCGGTAAGCGTCGGCCATACCTCCCAAGCCGAAGCATCGAATGCCAGACCTGCAAGATGGCTGGTTCGGTCGACGTTCGTCAGCCCGAACGCCTGTCGATGCCAGGAAGCCAAATTGGCCAAATTGCCGTGCGTAATCTCGACACCCTTCGGCTCGCCAGTCGAGCCCGAGGTGTAGATGACGTAGGCGAGCGTTTCCGAACGGACGGCACCGCTGACTGTGCAGGCCTCGGGCGCCGCCAAGATGGCGGAAAGCTTGTCGAACACGATTGCTGTTCGGCCGTCAGCGGACAGGATGTCGAACAGCGAGGCCGTCGTTACGACGAAGGGAGAGCGGGCATCATTTAGCACCTTGCGCAAGCGGTCGTGCGGCCACGCAGGGTCGAGTGGCAGGTAGGCAGCGCCCGCCTTCAACACCGACAGACAGGCTACGATTTGCTCGAATGAGCGCGGCAGGCACACCCCCACAACACTCTCTTCTCGTGCGCCCAATTTTTTGAGGTGAGCGGCAAACCGGTTGGCGGCGGCGTCCAGCTCTCCGTAGGTCATGCGGGCGGAGCCGCTTTCCAGCGCAATCGCCTGCGGAGCGGCAATGGCGGCCTCCGCAACGAGGTGGGGAATGAACGACATGTAACAACCCTCCCGGCGACGTAAATGCGGGCGTAGGGCGCGGGTTCCGAACCGTCGAAAGAAATTGGGCGGGCTGATGTTTGAAGCGTGTCGACGAGAAGCCCCCAACGACCATGGATACCACACGAATTACATTGTCGTCCAAGCACTAAGCCTTTCGGCATTGGCAACGACCGGCGACGACGTATGCAAAAATTGCGGCGAAAGGTCTCGCAACGCCGCAGCCGCGGTCGTACCTGAGCCGCGCCTGCAATCAGAAGGAAAAATGCCTTATAATGGATGCAAACGAACCGCGGCCTGGCCGATCGGGATTTCGGATGGGCACCTTGCACGAGTCCATGCGGCGGGGCGACCAGTATCAGGCTCAGCTCAGGCTACCCACCCCAATACCGCAACGGTTATGATACATTAGTGCCCGATCGCGGTACCTCTTTCGGTCGATATCCGAAAAGATGATGCAAGAGTTCGTCCCACCATATCCTCCATGCATGGCCAAATCGCCGTCGACCGTGTGGCGATAGTCGACGGAATTTTGTTTCCGAGAACTGACAAAGTGTCCACATGCGTGCCGCAGAGCAACAAAGCGCAACGAACTGGCTAACTCGCTCTTGCTGTCGCCGACTTTCGTAGCGGCTGGATGCGGAGCGCTGTGATGCGATTGCGCGCGCGGCGCAGCACGCGGAAGCGGAAACCGTAAAACGTGAAGCTCTGTCCCGGTTCGGGAATCGAGCGGGCTTCGTGGATAACCAGACCGGCGATGGTGGTCGCTTCCTCGTCGGGGAGATTCCAGTCCATGACGCGGTTGAGGTCTCGAATCGGCACGGCGCCATCCACGTTAACGGAGCCATCCGGCTGTCGCCTTACGCCCGGCATGGCGACATCGTGCTCGTCGGTGATGTCACCGACAATCTCTTCCAGAATGTCCTCAAGCGTGACGAGACCTTCGACCTCCCCATATTCATCCACCACCAGCGCAAAAGGCGTGCGGCGGCGGCGAAATGCCTTGAGCTGCTCCGATACCGGTCGCGTATCCGGCACAAACCACGGTGGCGACATCAAAGTGGCAACATCGACCTTTGAAGCGTCCCCATCGACTGCATGCAGCGCCCGCAGGAGATCCTTGACGTGCAGAATACCGACAATGTTCTCCGGCCGGTCACGCCAGAGCGGGATGCGCGTGACCGGGGAGGCGATCACCGCGTTGACCAATTCTTCCGCCGGATCCTCGACGCAGAGCGTGATCATGTTTGTGCGGTGGACCATCACGTCGGAGACTTCGAGCTCGCGCAGATCGAGCACACCGCCAAACATGTCACGGTCGAGCTTTTCGACATCGCCCTCGCGGTGCATCAAATCGACCGCGCCGCGCAGTTCTTCGCGCGCAGACAGCACCGCCTGATCCTCGCCGACTTTCACGCCGAGAAGCCTTAGGAGCCAGCGCACCAGGGCCTCGATGCCCATCAGCACCGGACCAAGCACTTTGACGATCACGTTCATCGGCCGCGCAACGGCGAGCGCGACGCGGTCCGGCGCATTGAACGCGGCGGTCTTGGGTAGAACCTCCGCAAAGATCACCACGATCGCGGTCATGACGAGCGTCGCATAAAGCATGCCGGCGCTGCCGAACCAGGCAAACAGGATGCCGGTGGCAAGCGATGACGCGGCGATGTTGACCGCGTTGTTACCGAGCAAAAGCGCACCGATCAGCCGCTCGCGTTGCGCAAGCAGGCGGTTGACGACACCGGCTCTACGGTTTCCGTTCTTTTCCAGCCGCGCCATGCTGGCGCGCGACGACGCCGTCAAGGCCGTTTCACTGCCTGCAAAGAAAGCGGAAAACAACAAGCAGATGAAAACGACAAGCAGCGAAACCCAGTCGTAGGTCGTCATTTTTCGGAGAGCTTGTCAGCCAGGAAGGCGCGCACATCCGCAGGGTCGACGTCGTCGGCGATGAATGCCTGGCCGATACCGCGCACAAGAATGAACGTAAGCTTGCCGCGTTTCACTTTCTTGTCCTGGCCGATCAGGTCCATCAACGTATCCACGCCGGGCACACCGCCGGGCACGTCATTGAGATGGGTCGGCAGCCCAGCCGATGCAAGGTGAGCTGTTGCGCGCCTGGCATCTTGCGCGCCAATCAACCCTTTGCGCGCAGAGAATTCAAACGCCAAGACCATACCGAGCGCCACCGCTTCTCCATGCAGCAGTCGCTCGGAAAAGCCGGCGCCCGCTTCCAGTGCATGCCCAAAGGTATGGCCGAGATTCAGCAACGCACGCTCACCGGTTTCGCGCTCGTCGCGTGCAACGATTCCAGCTTTGGCGCGGCAACTGACGGCAATAGCGTGATCGCGCGCTGGCTTGCCGGAAAATACGTCCTTGGCGCTGGCCTCCAACCAAGAGAAGAAGGCAGTGTCGCCGAGCAATCCATACTTAGCCACTTCGGCATAGCCCGCACGGAATACACGCTGCGGCAGCGTATCGAGCAGCGTCGTGTCGGCAAGGACGAGAATCGGCTGGTGAAAAGCCCCGACCAGATTCTTTCCCTGCGCGGAGTTGATGCCGGTCTTGCCGCCAACGGAGGAATCGACCTGCGCCAGCAGCGTCGTCGGCACCTGTACGTAGTCGAGACCGCGCCGTACGCTGGCAGCCGCGTATCCGGCGAGATCGCCGATGACACCGCCCCCTAGCGCGACCACAAGGTCGCCGCGTTCTATACGCGCGCCGATGATTGCCTCGCACACTCGCTCAAATGTCGCATAACTCTTCGACCCTTCGCCTTCCGGCACGACAATGCTTGTCGACGCGATGCCGGCCGACCGCACCGCCGCTTCCGCGGGCGCGAGGTGATGTTTTGCGACCGTCACATCCGTGACAAAGGCAGCCTTCGCGGCCGGTCGCAAATTTTTGATGCGCTCGCCGAGCGACGACAGAAGTCCACGGCCGATGACAATGTCGTAGGCGCGCGCGCCGAGCGCGACCGGCACAATAATTGGTTCATCCGTCCGCAATGGAGCCGTCATTGCTTCTTCTCCATGCCGCGCCGTGCGAGGCAAGGCGGCAGCTCCGCGATAATTTCATTGACGATCAAGTCATGCGGCTCGTCGCGCGATTGGACGGTGATATCGGCCTGCGCATAGAAAGGTTCCCGCTCGGGCAATAACATCGTGATCTGCTCGACAAGCGGGCGATCGTTACGCCGCTTCGTGCGCCGCATGAGCACGTCGAGATCGGCCTTCAACCAGATCGAAATCGCTTTCGCATGGATCAGAGCACGCGTGCTGGCATCCATGACGGCACCGCCGCCGGTCGCCAGCACCTGCGGACCCTGGTCGAGCAAACGGGCAATGACCTTCGCCTCGCCCTTACGAAACTCAAGCTCTCCGTGCTTGGCAAATATTTCGGGAATGCTCATAGCTGCCGCCGTCTCGATTTCGGTATCGGCATCGACAAATGGAATGGAGAGCCGCATCGCGAGCCGCCGACCGACGGACGACTTGCCTGCGCCCATCATTCCCACCAATACCAGCGAGCGCTGGCCGAGCGCGGCAACGACCGCCTTTTCAACTCCGGCTCCGGCAGGGCTTTGCGTGGCAACCTCGCTCGTCATCGTTCTTTTCGGGCCTCCCCTGATTCCGTCGTTCCATATAGCATGCCGAATCGCATAACGCGGACTTGCCACGTACCTGCAGACGTGGTCGTAGTCGCACCGGCGACCCGTACGCCGTCTTATGACCCGTGTTGGTATCCAAAGCTTTGCCATGCGAAGAAGCTGCAGGCGAGAGTCTTGAGAAATGCCAAGTCTTTTCAGGTTCCTGATTGTCGTAGGATTGCTCGCCGGGCTCGGCTATGGCGCGATCGTTTCGCTCGCCAATTTCGTACCCTTGCATCCGCGCGAGATCGTCGTGACGGTGCCGCCGGCCAATTTCGTCAAGGAAGATTAACTCCGGAGCGGCCGCAACAATGGCCCGCCACGCACCGCAATCCCCCGACAACCCGGTCGCCTTATTCCTCGACATGCTGGCGGCCGAGCGCGGCGCAGGCGCCAATACACTTTCCGCGTACTGCAACGACCTTACCGATCTTTCTACTTTCCTGCGTCAACATCGCCGCTCGCTGGCGGATGCATCGACAGACGACCTGCGGGGCTTTCTGCGAAGTCTCGCAGCACGCAAGCTCCGGCCCTCGTCCTTGGCGCGACGACTGTCGGCGATACGGCAGTTCTATCGTTTTCTCTATGCGGAGGGAAAACGGGGCGACGACCCGGCCGCCGTTCTCGAAGGGCCGAAACGGGGACGCCCTTTGCCAAAAACACTCTCCATCGACGAAGTCGACCGGCTGCTCGGGCAAGCACGCAAGGGAATGGAGGACGCCGAGCAATCTGTAGCGCAGCGCTTGCGATCGGCTCGTCTCGCGTGCTTGCTCGAAACGGTTTACGCAACCGGTTTGCGCGTATCGGAACTGGTGACACTCCCGGCGGCCGCCGCACGGCAAGGCCAAAACATGCTGGTCGTGCGCGGCAAGGGCGGTAAGGAACGAATGGTGCCGCTCAACGCTGCGGCCAAGCGCGCGATGGCGGATTATCTTGCCTTGCGTCAGAAGGCGGGCGGTGCGGCATCAAAGTGGCTGTTTCCATCGTTCGGCGCCGAAGGACATCTGACGCGCCAGCATTTCGCGCGCGAGCTAAAGGCGCTCGCCTCTGCTTGCAAAATTTCGCCGGCGCGGCTCAGTCCGCATGTGTTGCGGCATGCATTCGCCAGCCATTTGCTGCACAATGGCGCGGACCTTCGTGTCGTGCAGACGCTGCTCGGGCATGCCGACATTTCAACGACGCAGATATACACGCACGTTCTCGAAGAACGCCTGAAAGCCCTTGTCCGTGACCTGCATCCGCTGGCGCAGAAGTAGCCGGCGGCCAATATGTAGAATCTGCCAGTCGGCTTGACTTGCCGAGGTATCCGGGTCAGTTCGTTCTTTTCGTCAGCATTTAGAGACCGATGCGCAGCTATCTCGATTTCGAAAAACCGGTTGCCGAACTGGAAGCCAAAATCGAGGAATTGCGCGCGATGGGTGCGACCGGCGATGCGGTCGCGATCGGGGAAGAAATTGGCCGTCTGGAAACGAAAGCCGCGGAAGCGCTGAAAGAGCTCTATGCCGACCTGACCCCCTGGCAGAAAACGCAAGTCGCACGGCATCCGCAACGGCCTCATTGTCTCGATTACATCGGTAAACTGATTACCGATTTCGTGCCGCTCGCGGGCGACCGCAAGTTCGGCGATGACGATGCCGTTGTCGGCGGGTTCGGCCGGTTCCGCGGCGAGAGTGTCTGTGTATTGGGCCATGAGAAAGGCTCGGACACCGAGAGCCGGCTCAAGCACAATTTCGGCATGGCGCGCCCGGAAGGATATCGCAAGGCCGCGCGGCTGATGGAAACGGCTGACCGTTTCGATATCCCGGTCATTGCGCTTGTGGACACTGCGGGTGCTTATCCCGGCATTGGCGCGGAAGAGCGGGGACAGGCGGAAGCGATCGCGCGTTCGACCGATATCTGTCTTTCACTTGGCGTTCCGAACGTCGCGGTAATTCTCGGCGAAGGCGGCTCAGGCGGAGCAATCGCCCTCGCAACGGCAAACCGCGTGCTGATGCTGGAGCATGCGATCTACAGCGTGATCTCGCCGGAGGGCGCAGCGTCAATCCTGTGGCGCGATACTACCAAGGCGCAGGAAGCCGCAACCAATCTGAAGATTACGGCGCAGGACATGATCGGCTTCGGCGTGGTCGATACCGTTATCCTGGAGCCGAACGGCGGCGCGCACCGCGATCCGGCCGCGGCCATGGCCGCCACGGGCGAGGCGATCGCGAACGCATTCAGCGAATTACGCGGGCTCGACCGCGATACCATCCGCCGGCAGCGACGCGAAAAATTCCTCAATATGGGCCGCGAGGGTCTGTCCCTTGGGTGAGATGGCGGCGACTCGCCCCCGGACTGCGTCAGGGCCCTTCCGGCACGAGTTCTCCACCGCAAGGGGCCGACGAGGCAAATTTACCTTTGCTTCACTGATACTTAGTACCAATTGATCCACAGCGTCGAACGCCTTGCCGCCGCCACATCTTATGGATAACGATTGCTCAGTGAGGGTTCTGGTCCTCGGGGAGCATTGCATTTGAATCGTCGCCCCTTTGCCCGCGCGCTGCTGGCGTCAGTGGCTGTTGCCGCGGCGGTGGTGCTCGCAGGCTGCAATGCAGATAGCATCGCTCCCGGCGGCCGGGCGCAGGCGCCGCTTTCCGACAAGATGCTCGCCGAGCTTGAGGCGAAGCATATGGACAAGGATTCGCCGATCCTCATCCGCCTCTTCAAGGAAGAGTCCGAGCTCGAGGTCTGGAAGAAAGATCGTGACGGCCAATTTGCGCTCCTGAAAAAGTATCCGATTTGCCGTTGGTCCGGCGAGCTGGGCCCGAAGATCAAGGAAGGCGACCGGCAAGCGCCCGAAGGCTTTTATACGATCACGCCCGGCCAAATGAATCCGCGCTCGAGCTATTACCTCGCATTCAATACCGGCTATCCCAATGCGTTCGACCGCGCGTGGGGGCGCACCGGCTCAGAACTGATGGTGCACGGCGATTGCTCGTCGCGCGGCTGCTACGCGATGACGGACGAGCAGATTCAGGAAATCTACGCGCTCGCGCGCGAATCGTTTTTCGGCGGACAGAAGGCATTCCAGTTCGAAGCCTTTCCCTTCCGCATGACCGCGCTGAACATGGCCAAGCACCACAACAATCCGAACATGCCGTTCTGGAAAATGTTGAAGGTCGGCTACGACCATTTCGAAGTTTCGCGCCAGGAGCCGAAGGTTGATGTGTGTGACAGGCGATACGTATTTGACGCCGTGCCGCCCGACGGATCGACCAAGCCGCTGAATTTCAGTCCGCGCGGCTCGTGCCCGGTTTATCAAGTTGCGAAGGACATCGCGGCGCCTGCGCTCGAAAAACGGCGCGAGGACGAAGTCAAGACCGCCCAGTATATTGCCGAAGGCGTGCACACCGTGCCTGTGCATACCGGCGTCGACGGCGGCATGAATCCGGTTTTCGAAGCCGAGCTCGCTTCGCACACGGTGAGCGACAATGACGGCCGCACGGCGATTGCCGCGGGCGGTCTGACGCCTCCCGGGTATCTGCCGCGGGACAGCCAACGCCCGCCCGCGTCGGTGACGATCCCGGAGGAAACGAAAGTTGCCGATGCCGAACCAGCAGCCGCAACAACAGCAGCAGCAACAACAACAAACGTTCCGGTTCCGCGCGTGGCGCCGCGCGCCAAGAGCGGAGAGACGCCGCAATCGAAATCGACGCTCGCGAGCTTCTTCGGCAATCTGTTCGGCGGCGGAGAGAAACGTGAGGCAACCCCGCATGAAGCGGCGGTCAAGACGGCAGCCGCGCACAGCTCGCACGCGAAGACTGTAGCCGCAAAGAAGGCGCACCCCGCTTACCGCACGGCAGCGGTTGCCCCCGCGAAGCCGGTGGCGCGCGCGGCAGCGCCGGCGGCGAAAATAGTTGCGCATAACGTGGCGGAGCCGGACTCGAAACCGGCGGCCGCGCAGCAAACGAACGTCGCTTCATCCTCGGCCACCGCGCCGATGCGGACCGCCTATTCCGGCCCAACGGGCGTCGGCTTGATGGCTGGTGCTCAACCGGTACTCCCCACCGGCAGCTTTGCCAGCCGCTGGGCCGGCCTGCGCTGAGTTCAATCCAGCGTCGACGTCAATCTGTACCCATCCCGGCGCGTGATTCCATTGAGCTGCCCGCAGCATGACCTGTTTCGTTTACGTCCTCGGCACAAGAACCAAGAACCGCCATCTGACTTACGTCGGATGGACCACCGATTTGGAGCGGCGCCTGGCCAGGCATAATGCCGGCAGTGGGGCACGCTCGACTCGGGGATACGTCTGGGTGTTGCTGCATTCGGAATGCCTCAAAGACAAGCGCGCGGCGATGAGCCGCGAGTGGCATTTGAAGCGAGACAGGAAATTCAGAGGGCGGTTGGCGAAAAATCTCTTGTTCGCACGCGGATCCGCGAGGCCATCAGGTTTTTAAGCGTACTTTGCTGGCGATGGGTCCGGTATCGCCTGTTTCCTCGACATACGTCACTTCGTCGCCGCGCCGTAGTGAATCGAAGCCGCCGCTAAGGACGCTGTTGCGATGGAAGTAGAGCATCGCGCCTTCTTTGGTCAGAAGGAAGCCGAAGTCCTTTTCTGCCGGCAGGTCGGCAACCTGGCCGAGGAATTCGTGGGCCGCCTCATGCGTGGCCTGCGCGTCGTGATCGACAAGGCCGTCCTTGTATTTGCCCAATCGGCGCTCGGCGATGCGGAACGCTTCGTTGATTGCGTTGCGCAAATCGGGTGTCTGGAATTTCCGTTGAAGATGATCGGGCTCGTGCGCAACGACGATGTCCTTGTGGCCGGGCAACGATATCTCGATGCGCACGACGGGCGGAATAGTGCCGTTTTGATTCTGGTTGCGTTGGTCGACCCGAACGCGGCAGGTCGTGATGCGATCGTAGATGTCTTCCAGGCGCCCGATGTGGTCGCGGATCATTGCCTCGGCCGCGCCGGAGCCCTCGAGATTATGAAAAGAGATTTCGGGAGCTATTTGCATAGCGCACGCCAATTCCGACAGGACGTAGCGATAATGCATGACGGCGCGATTTGGTTGCCGTGCGCCCCGGGGAACCGACCCGAGGCCGCCCCCGCTCAGCTTCCGACTGGCGCGAGATACCTTTTGTCGATCATGGCGTGAATGCCCTTCGAGCCATTGACGATCTGCGTGACGCGCAAATCGGCGGCCAGACTGCAAAGGGAATACGCGTCTTCGCGGGAAAGCCCGGTGCGTTTGCAGATCAACGCAATCATGTTGCGTAGCGCGATTATGGCGGCATCATCGAGGTCGGGATCGAAGCCCATTGTCATCACGTGCGTGACCGTTTCGCCCATCGGCCACTCAAGCGACAGATCATCGCGCACATGCAACTCGAACGTACCGATGAGGCCGGTTTCGATCGCGTTCACGTTGACTTCGCCGTCGCCCTGCACGGCATGACCGTCACCCACGGAAAACAGCGCGCCGTCCACGTGAATGGGCAGATAAAGCGTGGTGCCGGCCACCAGTTCCTTATTATCCATATTGCCGCCATTGCGGCGTGGCGGCAGCGTGCTGATGACGCCCCACGCAGGCGGCGGCGCAACGGCCATGACGCCGAAGAAGGGCCGCAGCGGAATGTCGATGCCCCACGGCAACCGCCCGGTCATTCGCGTACGATCGAGCGGGATGTGGATGACGCGAAATTCCTTGAAATCGTCGGGCAGCGCACCGGTCAGCGGCCTGATCATGTTGTAGCCCCACTCGTAATGGAGCTCGATCGACTTGATGCGCACTTCGAGCACCTGTCCTGCCTTTGCGCCGAGCACGGCGACGGGGCCGGTGCAGATGTGGCCGGGTAAACGCGGCTGCTGATGCGCGTGGATATCGGCCAGCGCCTTCGGCAGCACGAACGGCGAGCCCTTCGGCGGCATCTGGTTTGGTACGCCCGAAACGGTCGAGATCGCGACGGTTTCGCCGCTGTCGATCGTCAGCA
>DASUKT010000090.1:0-2212 GCA_036278575.1 Pseudolabrys sp.
TGATCACGGCGTTGCAGGACATGGGCGCCAAGGTGCGCGCTTACGATCCGGTCGGCATGGAGCAGGCGAAGGCGGTCATTCCGAACGTCACGTTTTGCGAGAATGCTTACTCGTGCGCTGAAGGCGCCTCCGCGCTGGTGATCGTGACGGAGTGGGAGCAGTTTCGCGCGCTCGATCTGGATCGGCTGAAGTCCATCATGGAACGCCCGGTGCTCGTCGATTTGCGTAACATCTATCCGTCCGAGGAAGTAATCCGCCACGGGTTCGTTTATGAGAGCGTGGGGCGGCCACGGGAATGATGTTTAAGACCGAAGTAGCTCAAAAGCGATGTCATGCCCCGCGAAAGCGGGGCATCCAGTAATCACCGATTTCGCATTAAATTGATGTTCGTGTTTACTGGATCACCCGCTTTCGCGGGTGATGACGGGTTATTTCCGTGGCGCGTACCTTCGATACTCCGCTTCCGATCGATGACGCACTTGGCCGCCTAACGGACGCCTTGCGCATGAACAATTGCGCCGTGCTGGTAGCGCCGCCCGGCGCGGGCAAGACGACGCGGGTGCCGCTGGTATTGCTCGACGAGCCGTGGGCAAAGGACAAGAAAATTCTCGTGCTGGAGCCGCGCCGCCTCGCCGCGCGCATGGCTTCAGCGCGCATGGCTTCGACCTTGCGCGAGAACACTGGTGACACGGTCGGGTTACGCGTGCGGTTTGGCTCGAAAGTTTCCAAACGCACGCGCATCGAGGTCATTACCGAAGGCGTGTTCACGCGGCTGGTGCTCGACGACCCATCGCTGGACGGCGTCGCAGCGGTTCTGTTTGACGAATTTCACGAACGCTCGCTCGATGCTGACCTTGGCCTGGCGCTGGCGCGCGACGTGCAGCAAGGGTTGCGCGACAACCTCAAGATACTGGTCATGTCGGCGACGCTCGACGGCGCGCGCGTCGCGGCGCTGCTTGCCGATGCGCCCATCATCGAAAGCAAAGGCCGCAGCTTCGATGTCGAGACGCGGTATCTCGGCCGCGATGCGCGCACGCCCATCGAGCGGCAGGTCGCGGATGCGGTCGAACGGGCGCTGCGCGCGGAAACCGGATCGCTGCTGGTGTTCTTGCCCGGCGCCGCCGAAATTCGCCGTACCGAAGCGCAACTGAAAGAGCGCGTTCTTGCTCCTAACGTCGATATCGTCGCGCTGTTTGGCGCGCTCGATGCTCGCGAGCAGGACGGTGCGATTTCTCCGTCGCCGCGCGGGCGCCGCAAGGTCGTGCTGGCGACGTCGATTGCCGAGACATCGCTCACCATTGAAGGTGTGCGCGTCATTATCGACAGCGGGCTTGCGCGCGTGCCGCGCTACGAGCCGGACGTTGGCCTTACGCGGCTCGAAACAGTGCGTGTGTCGCGCGCCGCCGCCGACCAGCGCCGTGGCCGTGCCGGACGCACCGAGCCGGGCGTTTGCTATCGGCTGTGGGATGAGCCGCAGACCGGCTCGCTTGAGCCCTATACGAGGCCGGAGATTCTTTCTGCCGATCTGTCGTCTTTCGTGCTCGACCTGGCGCAATGGGGCGTGACCGATCCCGCCAAACTTTCCTTTTTCGACCCGCCTCCATCCGCCGCTTTGAGCGAAGCGAAAGCACTTCTTGCCGGCCTCGGGGCTATCGATGGACAAGGCCGTATCACCGAGGAAGGCCGCAGACTGCGTCGGTTACCGCTGCCGCCGCGGCTCGCGCGCATGGTGGTCGATGCGTCTGACGAGGGTGCCGGACCGCTTGCGGCGGAGATCGCGGCTGTGCTCACGGAGCGCGGTCTCGGCGGCGACGATCCCGATCTGCGCCATCGCCTGGAGCAATTCCGCCGCGACCGATCCCGCCGCGCCGAAGAGGCGCGGGCCATAGCACGCAGGTGGGCATCCGCTTCTTGTCCCTCCCCTGATTCCTTCACCTCCCCCCTTGAGGGGGAGGTCGGCGGCCTTAGGCCGCCGGGAGGGGGGTCAGCGAAAGCTATACCCCCCTCCCTAACCCTCCCCCTCAAGGGGGGAGGGAACATGCCAAGCGCGGGGAGAGGCGAGGAGCACGACAACGTCGGCCCCCTTCTCGCGCTCGCCTATCCCGATCGCATCGCCAGGAATCGCGGCGGCGGGAGCGGGGCCTTTCTGCTCGCGAATGGACGCGGAGGTCTAATCGATGCGACCTCGCCCCTGGCGCGCGAGCCGTTCCTT
>DASUKT010000091.1:0-2148 GCA_036278575.1 Pseudolabrys sp.
TGCCGGTCGGAACAAGCTGCTGCGAAACGGACGGGGCAACATTGGCCATCGTGACAGTCTCCAGGAAAAGAAAATGTCCGGCTCGCGGCCGGGCGCTCTGAGGTGAGGACAGTTTACGGCTTCATTCCGGCGGGGGCGACCTGCGAGTTTTTCAAGCCCATGTCGTCGAAGGCCTTGCGCACCAAGCCCGAGGCCTTTGCTTCCTCGATGAACGTGCTGACATAGGCCAGTGCTTCCGGTTTGCCTTTCGTCACCGCGATCGCGGTCGAGGAATTGAGAAAGCCGCCGTCGAGAATGCGCGAGCCGGGAATTTTGTTGGCAATACCCGCAAGGGATTCACGCGAGAGGCCGATGGCGTCAATCTTACCGGCTTTCATTGCTTCGACCGCGGCCGCGACGCCCGGCACCGTTACAAATGTCGCTTTCGGCACCGCGCGTTGCGCCGCGCGATAGGTCGCGGTGCCGGCGACGCCGCCAATGCGCACTTTCGGATCGTTCGTGTCTTCGATTTTCATGATCTTTGAGCCGGGCGCGACCAGAAATGTGCTTTGCAGGAGGTGATAGGCATTGCCGAAGTCGACGATCTTCTTGCGGGTCGCATCGACCGGCATGAAGGTCACGTCCCATTTGTTGGCGGACGCTTCGGCCTGGATTTCACCGGAGGCAAGGTGCGGCACGAATTCGACCGGCACACCCAGCTTTTTTGCGAGCGCGGTGCCAAGCGTGATGGTGACGCCGCGGAAGTTTCCGGTTGCAGGATCCTTTAATGCATACAGCGCCGAGGGCGTTGGTCCATAGGCAATCGCCACCCTTAGCGTTCCCGTCGGAACGAGTTCTTTCATGACGTCGGCGGAGGCGCCGGAAGCGGTACCGGTTGCGAGCAGGGCCGTAGCAAACGCAGCAGCAAGGCGAATGGCCATGGGAATTCCGGGTGGATGAGGACGCGGGAAATTCAGTCTAGGTTAAATTCGAGCGCGGCCCAAGCGGCTCACGCGCCAGGATGAGCCGTGCAATCGCAATAGCCACTACCAGAGTAGCGACCCAGACGATGCGTGCGCCGTAGCGGTCGTGCGGGTTCGACAGCGCGCCGCAAACGAAGGCGTTGGCGAGGATCGCGAGCGTAACGGTGGCTGCGAGTTCACCAATGTCGGAGAGTTGCTTCCGGCGCGCATAGACGATCGCGATGATTGGCAGGAGCGCCATCGAGAGCAGACCGGCAGGCCATTGCAACCGGTTGATCGCGGCAAACGAGATTTCGCCCTTCTGCTGGCGCGCCGCATGCATCGCGGGCACCGCCCATGGCGTGTGTGCTTCGATGATCGCATAGGTGTGCCAGATCGAATTGAGCACGCCTTCGCCGGTGCGCACGTCGACGAGCTGCTTGGCTGTCGCGACCGCGGCCGTTTCGATCTGCATGATTGGATAATCGATGAGGCTTTCGAGCGCGATTTTTTGCATCTCGGCGCCAAGACCGGCGAAGCGCCCGAGCTTGTCGAACAGGTCGCTGCCCCAGAACCAGACATCGGCGTCGCGTGGGAGCTGATCCTTGTAGGCGCACAGACGCAGCGCAGGATCTGGACAGTGGTCATTGAGATAGCGCGCGACAACGCCGTCCTGCAGCATGCGGCCGAAGGAGAGTGCGAAACCGCCCGGTGTCCAGGCGAGCTTTCCCGCCACGGCAAAACCGGCGGCAAAGACCATCACGGCGCCGAGTGCGAGCGCGGCAATGCCGCGTGCGATTCCGGTTAGCGGCACGCGCGCACGAAAGAAAAGCGAAAGCAGCAATCCGGCAGCGAGGATGGCAAGCTGCACGGCGAGGGTTGCGCTGTGCGTTGCTGCCGACACAGCGGCAAGCACGATCAGCGCAATGCATTCCCACCACCGCAAGGCGTCGCCGCGCATCACGACCAGATAAAGCGCGAGCACGCCGAGGCCGCAGAAAATGTCGGTGAGCAGGATAGAGGTGAGCCAGGGGAGGGTGGTGACGATCGAGAGCACGGCGACGATGCCGAGCAGGAGCCAGGGCCGCTTGCCAAGTCCATGGGTGCGCAACGTCAGCGCGAGTATCCAGATCGTGAGCGCGGCCTGCACGGCCACGACCGGCCAGAAGTCCCACCAGGCGCCGGCATCCAGGATGAGGCCGTAGAC
>DASUKT010000092.1:0-15635 GCA_036278575.1 Pseudolabrys sp.
CGTCAGCAGGACGCCGACCGCGCCATTGCGGCTTACCTCGCCCATACCGGCGGCAGGCTGACCGACAGCGTGGAGCGCGAGATCGAGCGGCGCTTCTTCGGCGAACCGAGAGTTTGAATGCAAACCGCGGGCGGGACGCCCGCAAAAGGAGACTTGAGAATGACGACCCTTCCGCTGCGCGAGACCGCGCGTCATCCGTTTGCCGACGCGCTCGCGCACGTCGCTGCCGCCATCGACGCCTTCTTTGAGGTATTCGAGGAGGCGCAGTCTTTGGCGCGTGCCGCCGATAAGCGGCATCCGTTTATGGAGTGGTAAGCGGCGACACGTTTTCCGCACCTTCGCGCCGGTATACGGAAAGCGCTCGGCCGTCGTGCCGGGCGCGTTCCGTATATGATTTGCGGCGTAGGCAGGTCATTAACGGCGAAACGGCTGTAATTTTGTGACGTAATTTGTGATCGAAGCCGGCGTTCCTGTGGCGCGGCTGCCACAAAATGACCCGAGTTCCTGCTCAGACATCCGCCATCCTCATAAAAGCGATGACGGAGTGAAGATGATTCGCATGCTTAGCGTGGGCGCGACTCTCCTGATCGCCGCGGCCGCCGCCTCTGCCACCGAGGTCATCAAGCAGCCGGCCACCGGCGGAGAACTCGAACTCCTCATCAACAAGCATGCCGCCGCCAACAATGTCCCGGTCTCGCTCGTCCGCCGCGTTATCAAGCGCGAGAGCCGCGGCAATCCGCGGGTCATCAGCAAGGGCAATTACGGACTAATGCAAATCCGCCTCGGCACCGCGCGCGCCATGGGCTATCGCGGCTCGGCGGCGGGCCTACTCGATGCCAATACGAACATGTCCTACGCGGTCAAATATCTCGCCGGCGCCTACAAAGCGGCCGGCGGCAATGCCAATCGCGCCGTACATTATTATGCGGCGGGCTATTACTACGCCGCCAAGGGCCAAGGGCTGCTCAAGAAGGGCGATCCGGATGCCCTCAACGTCTTTGCATCCGCGGCGGCCGGCAACAGCTTCGCTTCGAGCCCGGCGCTTTCAGCGGCCAAGCCGGATATCGCGGCAATCAAAACCGATCTTCACGTCGACGCGGCGAATTACACCTGGTGATCGGCAGCGCCTGATCGGCGGCGCGCAATCCCGCTTGCAGTATGGCCGTCTGAAGGACGCTCAGCGCGATTGGCCTGGCGGCTCCTGCGCATGCGACGCCTGCGCGTGCATCGGCTTTGCTGCATTGGATTCCGGATGCCGGTATTTTTTATCGAACAGGGCGCTGAATAAATCTGGCGGGTTCCGCCGTGCGTTCGGGTCCGCAGTCTTCGGTTTGCCACGGTGGCCAATGCTATGACGGAGCGGCGGAATAACCGCCGGCCGTGACCGCGGCAGCTTGATGAGGTTTGGCCGTGGCCGCGGCAGCACGACCGGCAATTCGATTGACGACGCCTCTCCGATTCCGACCGGCATTGTCGTTGCAGAGGATTTAACGACCGAACCGGTCACATTGATATCGTTTGCCGTGGATGCCGTATCGGCCCGATCGCGCGGCAATTCGGCAATCACCGTAGCCTTTGGCGTTGCGCCGACGCTCTGCTCTTTTGGCCCGCCGGTAGCAGCCGACGGTTGCGGCATCGTCGTGCGTTCTGGTGCGTGCACATTCGTGCTTACGGCAGCCGAAGGCGCCACGCTATCGGTCGCGGTTGGCGGTGCGATGGAAGCCAGTTTTTTCGCGGCAGGCCTCTCCGCCGTGGTCTCAATACCGGGCGCCACATTCGTCGCCTCCTGCAAGGCGCTTGCATCGTGCGTGACAAGTGCCGGATCGGATGCCGGTGCGGCCGCAGCGATTGCCGCAGATGCCTGGGGCGAGGGCGCCGGTGATTGCTCAACGCCATTGTCGAGATTTGCGGACGCTTGCATTTTCTCGTGGTGGCTGTCTGCAACGGCTGACGATGCCGCGAGTTCAGGCGTAACGCTATCGGCCGTGCCGGTCAGCGCCGCTGCAATCGGTGCGGCAGCCGGCAGCGTTACCGCCATCGCATTTTGCTCGGCGCCCGGCACGGCCAATTCCTCAACGCTCGGCTGCACGGAGGGCGGCGTTACCAAATCGGGCGATGCTGGAGCAATCGGCAAGCTCGCGAGTTTGGGCCGACGTGCCTTCTCTGTATGTGCCGCTACGGGCCCAGCCACATGATCGACCGGGGATGACGTAACCGCCAGGTCCCGCAGCGCCAGAATTTCATGTGCGCGGTGAATGGCCGCCAGGATCAGGAATTGCCGCCATTCCGGATGCTCCTCGCGCTCGATCAGCGGCCCGCGCGCTGGTGCTTCGACGCGGATGAGCCGCGTGCGCGAGGGCCCTGGCAACGTCATGGCCTGGACCAAAGCAATGATGGCGATGAAAACGCCGCCGACTGGAATCATCCGGAAGATTGGCAGCATGTGCCATGCATAGTTGATTCGTGGCCGTGACCAAAGAATTGCGGCGCTTTTCCGCCCTCCCTGTGGCAGAACCAACACGCCCGGCGCCCGGTGACAGGGATGCCCGGCATTGCTAGGAAGCGGCCTGTTAAAAGAAACGTGCGGGGGATAACGCCTATGTTTCAGAAGCCTAAGTGCCCGGTCATTGCCATCGAAGAACACTATTGGGACCGGGAGCTCGCCAAGCATTTCACTGGCCCGGAAGCCGGCCGCGGCAACGAGACCGACGAGCGGTTGTTCGATCTCGGCGCGCTGCGGCTCAAGGAAATGGACGAGGCGAACGTCGATGTTCAGGTGCTGTCGCACGGCGCGCCGTCGGCTCAGAAGCTGCCGCCCGATACCGGTCCCGCCATCGCGCGCGGCGTGAACGACCGGCTGGCGGCGTTCGTGAAATCCAATCCGAAGCGCTTTGCGGCGTTTGCCGCATTGCCCACGGCCAATCCGGGAGCGGCCGCCGACGAGCTCGAACGCTGCGTCAAGGAGCTCGGCATGAAGGGCGCGATGATCCACGGGCTTTCCACCGGCGAGTTCATCGACCTGAAGAAATACTGGCCGATCTATGAGCGCGCCGAGAAGCTCGACGTCCCGCTTTATCTGCATCCCTCGCTGCCGAACCAGACCGTCACTGAAATCTACTATCAGGATTACGCCAAGGACTTCCCACTCGTCGTGCGGCCGGCGTGGGGCTACACGGTCGAGACGGCGACGCAGGCAATCCGCCTCGTGCTCTCAGGCGTGTTCGACAAACATCCGAAGCTGAAGATCATCCTCGGCCATTTCGGCGAGACGATTCCCTTCCTGCTCTGGCGCATCGATACCTCGCTCAAGCGCCCGGGCCAGAAGCAGCTCGACTTCCGCGAAATCTTCACGCGGAATTTCTACGTCACCACCAGCGGCTTCTTCTCAAATCCGGCGCTTCTATGCTGCGTCATGGAGATGGGGGTCGATCACATCCTGTTTGCGATCGACTGGCCGTTCGTGCCGAACCCGCCCGGCGTGGAGTGGATGAAGGACATTCCGCTGTCGAATGAAGACAAGGCGAAGATCTTGTGCGGCAATGCGCAGCGGCTGCTGCGGATGTAAGCCAAAACTTAATCCGTCATCCTGAGGTGGCTGCGCGAAGCGCAGCCCTCGAAGGGCGACGGCCTCTTGGAGTATTCGACCGATCATCCTTCGGGGCTCGTGCGCTCGCACCTCAGGATGACGGGTGCCGTCAGCTCACCGGATGCTGCCGATAATACTCGGCATCCGCCGCCGACTGCTTCCACTCCGCATTGCCGCGCCAGTCGCAATGGTGCGCGCGCATGTCGGTGCCGTAGCGCACGCGGAACAGCATCGTGCGCGCGGGCCCGTTGGCATATTCATGCACTTCGCCGGGAGGATGCACGACGAACGCGCCCGGCTTCACTGCAATCGTTTCTTTCGGCGTGCGCATGGTGCCGCCGCCGGAAAAGCAGAAATAAATCTCGGTCGCATGCGGGTGGCAGTGGTACGGGCTGATCTGGCCCGGCTCCCAGCAAGCGACGGTGACGTCGCCGTCCGCGATCTTGCCGAGGATTTTCTCGACGTGTTTTTTCGGACTCCATTCCTGTTCTTGCGCGAGATCGAAGACGTGCATGGGTGTTTTCCTCCGGCGGGACCGGCATTCTAGTCGACTTACCGGCGCGAAGGGGAGGGTACGAATGGCCTTTCGCGCCATACGTTGCTAGAAAGCGATGCGCCGCGGCTGCCGGCTGATGCGTCGCGGGCCCGTAGCTCAATTGGTTAGAGCCGACCGCTCATAACGGTCTGGTTGGAGGTTCGAGTCCTCCCGGGCCCACCACGCAGTCCGGCGCATGCGGAGATTCCCACCGAAAGCCGCTGTCTTGTGTATTCTTTATTCGCTGCCTTGTGCGCCGCTCGACGGCTCCATCATCGGGCGCATGGCTTTGTTGGCCCTTGGTCCAACTTCCGAAACGGCGAGCATGTGCCGTAAATCACGATATGGGCGCGAAAAAACAAGCGGAGTAGCGAAATGTCAGTTTTCGCTATTTTCCCGGTAGGTCACACCACGCTCGCACAATCAACAGACCGCCGAACGATTTGGGATCATTCCCTGGACACGGATTCGTCTGTTTTCCCAACTCCGGGATTCGTCATGCACGCGTTCTGGGATTGCGGCCGCTCATTGAAGCTGGAGCATTCGAACATTCGGGCGATCTAGCTTTCAGATTCTCGCATCGAGCTTGGGTCAGGCGCTCTAAAGGAGAGAAAAATGTCACGAACAATAGTTGGGATTCCGGTTGCCGCTTTGATCTTTGCCTGCATGGCCGGGAGTGCACAGGCGACACCCGTCGCGCCGCTATCACCGGGCATCACGGCCGGGCTCAGCCTTTTGGCGGACGCTTCATGGCGTCGGTGTTCGCGTGACCGTTGGGGTCGTATGCATTGCCGCCGCTGTTGGCGAGACCGCCGGGGGCGCGTGCATTGCCGCCGATGGTGATTATCCGTCAGCGAACTTTGCGTTCGGATGGACCGGTCGCATGCCAACCGCAATGTCAAAGGTCAGCCTTCGAAAGCAAGGCAGAGCCAATGTGTGAACCGAGCTGAAAGCCTTCATATCCCCAAATCTCGTGGACACGATACTCAGTTCGATCGAAACCGCGTCGCTATTTGATCATTGGAGATCGGTCCGGCCTTCGGAGAAAACGCGATGATCCGAGCGGGAAAGAAATATCAGCATCTAATTCGCAGCGGCACGTGCGATTGTTGCAGCGTTGCGCTCCAACAAGTTTCGCACCGTTTGGAGGAGTTTACGCGAAGACGATTTCTGGCCGGCGCAGGTGCCGCTCTCGTCGCCGGTTCGACGCCCGCGCTCGCGCTCGGCCAACCAGGTCCACGTTCCAAAACCCTTTTCCGGCAGCTTCGATTGTTCGATGGAAAATCCGATACGCTTCGGTCAGGTGTTCAGATTCTGGTCGTCGGCAACAAGATCGCATCAGTCGATCCGACGAACAATCCGCCGCCGGCCGACGCGGAAGTCATCGACTGCGGCAATCGCGTTCTCATGCCGGGCATGATCGACGCGCACTGGCATACATTGTTCGCGGCGGTTCCCTTAGCCATGCTGACATCGGCAGACCCGGGTTTCGTCTTCTCCGCTTCGACCGCCGAAGCAGGTCGAACTCTGTTGCGCGGCTTTACAACCGTACGCGATTTGGGCGGGCCGGTTTTTTCATTCAAGCAGGCAATCGACAGGGGCGTGATATCAGGGCCGCGCATTTTCCCTTCGGGAGCGATGATCACCACGTCCGGCGGGCACGGCGATATGCGAATGCTGTCGGAGATTCCGCGAGAATCTGGCCAGCTCAGTTCAATTGAGCGCGCGGGCGCCGCTATGCTTGCCGACAGCGCCGGCGAAGTGAAGCTTCGTGCTCGCGAGCAGATGCTGCAAGGTGCGTCGCAGCTTAAGGTCATCGGCGGTGGCGGAGTTTCTTCTCCACGAGCTCCTCTCGACATGACAACGTTCAGTGAAAAAGATCTGCGGGCGGCGATCGAGGTCGCTCGGGATTGGAATACATACGCCACTGTGCACGCTTATGCTCCGCATACCATTCAGCGGGCGATAGCGGCCGGAGCGACCTGTATTGAACATGGACACCTGATGGATGACGCCACGGCGAGGCTCTTTGCGGAAAAAGGAGTCTGGCTGAGTACACAACCATTCCTCACGTTCGATGATGTTGGGGCGTTGTCCGGACCAGCTCATGAAAAGGCCCAGAAGGTTTTCTCAGGAACGCCAAAAATCTACGAGCTTATTCGCAAATACAACATCAATGCGGCTTGGGGCTCGGACCTGCTATTTTCGCCGGAGCTAACACCGCGGCAAGGCATCATGCTCACTCACCTCAGCCGCTGGTACAGCAACGCCGAGACCTTGCGCATGGCGACGTCGGTCAACGCAGAACTTCTTGCGCTCTCCGCGCTTCGCAACCCATATCCCGGTAAGCTCGGCGTGGTCGAGAAAGGAGCGCTTGCGGATCTGTTGGTGGTGAATGGCAATCCTTTGCAAAATATCAATATCATCGAAGATCCTGGGAAAAATCTCGACGTGATCATGAAAGATGGCCGACTTTATAAGAATACCTTGCGCTCGTAGACGGCAATATTCACGCCAGTTATTCGTCTTGGGCTGCCGGCGGACATCGATGGCCGCTGCCGCACTTTCCCGATAGCGACGTGATGACTGCGGACGCGCTTGCTTTATTGTCCCTCCCTGTCTTGGGGAGTGTGGCGAGCGCGAGCGAGCCGAACAATCTTGGCAAGCCAACTGATGATTTTGCGTTTGACTTGATCGCGTCGGAGCGAAACGGCGCAATTGCCGTCAGGCAAATTCGCTCACGGCCACCGGCGACGCATGCAACGTGAATAGGCGCTGTCGAAGAGCGCAGACCTTTGAATTCCGCGCGAAGCGCCGCCTACGAGCGCGCCGGCCCCTGCGCCGCGGCGTGCGCCTCGGCCCCTATCCGCGATTCCGCCAATGACGGCGCCACCGAGTGCGCCGCGCACCACGCCGCCCATGACGCCGCCGCGCGAGTAACGCATCGAGTAATCACGGGCGTACTCCCTGCAAAAGCCGGATCGCGATGATTGGGCAAAGGAGATTGTTGCCGGTAGCGCAAAGCCGAGCGATGCAAAAGCGATTGCGATGGCCAGTTGCCGGCATCCTCGCGACCAAATATAGCGGCCCATTTCAACCTCCTGAAATAATTGTATATCAAACGATCCATTCATATCCTGATTATCGGATTAGCTTCCTTCAACGCGAGAACCGATCAGATAAGCAAAGCCGATTGCCGGTCTAGTGGACCAAGGTCCAACGATGCCGCGAATTTTGAACGTGAAGGCAAACAACACTCCGGCCGAAACGGCCAAGGTGCACCGCGGTCACATGATGGAGCAGGAAACGTGGCCGCGCTGGCGCGAATGAAGCAAGAATTTCCATGCGGCAAGGTCCATGAGCATCATGAACATTTTGAACTGTCGCGACACCTGCGTTTGCTGAAAGGGAAATGTTACGCGGGCATGATCCATTCACCGGTCGCCTCGCGCATTGGCCCTAGGTCCAATTCGATTGGAACCCGTATTGAGTCAAGGTCGGCCGAAGGCGGCAACCCGGGAGAATGAAATGCTGTTCGGTGGAGGCTACACCTATCCAAATTTTTTGATGAATGTTCTCGGTATTTTCGCCTTTGTTGTGTGGTTCTGGCTGATTGTTGTCATCTACGGCGACTTGTTCAGGCGCCACGATATTTCCGGTTGGGGCAAGGCCCTGTGGGTGATCGGGTTGGTCCTTTTCTCCTATCTCGGCATCCTCGCCTACCTGATCACCCAGGGAAGAGGAATGGCCGAACGAAACGCCCAGCAGGCACAACAGGCGCGTGATGAACTGCGCCGTGTCGTCGGATTCAGCGCAGCGGATGAAATCACGAAACTCGATCAACTCAGAAAGTCCGGGTCGATAACCGAGTCCGAATTCCAGAGCCTCCGCGCCAGGTTGGTGTGACCGACGTGCACTCGACAATGTTGCCCCTCGGTCAAGACGCCCGATCTGCGCGGCGGAGGGTCGGCATTGCCCCGGCTATGCTCTTTTGCCCCAATTATCTTGTTCCCGACGAAGCAACTGCCTCGCTGGATGGGGACCCGGCGCCGTGGCCGTGACGGATGCCCTGGCCTTTCATTCGCGCGGCGCCTGATGCCTGATGGTTGATGGCTGAAGCATCCCGGCTATATCGCGCGATAACTGCGGTACGCAGGTATCCTGCCGGGAGACGCTTGCAGCCAATAACGGCATTGCTCAGCTCACCGGACAAGCTTTTGCAAAACCTGATTCAAGAAGCAGACGCACCGAGGTTGAGCGACGGCTTCCTGTCCAGGTTCTTTGGCCGGTTGCTCCGCGCAATAGGGCTCTTGGGCCAGGTGTTGCTGGTTACCTGGTGTACGCTCGCCATCTATTTTTCGAATTTGCCGTCGCCTACGTTGCGGTTTGCCCTGGCGTCGTGCTTCGCGGCGCTTGCCGTGTGGTTGCTTTGGCTGTCGCGCTTGCGGCGCAAGTTTCTCATTTTCATCGCGCTGTGCTTCGGCGTTGTCGCGTGGTGGATATTTATTCCTCCCTCGCACAATCGGCCATGGCGGCCGGAAGTTGCCGTCATGCCGCGGGCGACGATCGATGGCGACCGCGTGCGCATCACCGGAGTCCGGGATTTCGACTACCGAAGCTTGACTGACTTTACGGTTCACTATGAAGAGCGCGAGATCCAACTGTCACACCTGACCGGACTCGATTTTTTTGTGTCGTACTGGAGTGAAGGCCCGGTTGCCCATACATTCGTGAGCTTCATTTTCGACAACGCTCCGCCGCTAAGCATCTCCATTGAGACACGCCCGGAAGTGGGCGAAGGCTTTGCTCCTGTCGCTTCTCTGTTCAAGCAGTTCGAATTGATCTACGTGGTGGGGAGCGAACGCGATCTTGTTCGGGTGCGCACCGACTATCGTAAGGAGAGAGTTTATCTCTATCGTCTCAACTCTCCGGTCGATAACGTCCGGAAGCTGCTGCTCATTTATCTGAAGCGCATCAATGAACTTGCCGATCGGCCGGAGTTCTATCATCTGCTGACCAATAGCTGCACGATCAACATCATACGTTACGCGAATGCAGCAGGCCGGGTCGGCCGATTCAACATTCGCCATTTGTTCAACGGCCTGATCGATAGCTATCTCTATCATTCGGGCCGCGTGAACACGGCGTTGCCGTTTGAGGAATTGCGACGACGTTCCCTCATTAACGACGCTGCGCAGGCGGCCGATGATGCGCCTGATTTCTCGGATCGCATCCGTGCATCGCTGCCGCCCGCCCGCTAAGTGGTGATGCGACCGGGCATGCGGAAAATGCTCCAAAGCCACAAAAACGGCCGCCGCGTGCCGGTATTCCTCGTGTTGATGGCGGCCTCGCTCGTCGGATTGCTGCTGTTGCCGCAGATCCACCAGGACCAGAATTATCACGCTTTCGCTGATCAACGAACAATTCTCCGCATACCGCATTTCTGGAACGTCGTTTCGAATCTGCCGTTTATTGCGGTCGGCATAGCGGGACTGCGGCAATGCCGCCGTGACGCCGCGATCACCGTGCTTTTTCTGGGAATCCTGATGACGGGATTTGGCTCGGCCTACTACCACCTCGATCCAAACGATCGCACGTTGTTTTGGGACAGGCTGCCGATGTCAATCAGCTTCATGGCAATCCTCGCGCTGGCGATCGAGGAGCGGCTGGATGAAAAAACGGGAGCGGTTTTGCTATGGCCTTTGATCGCCGTTGGCGTGTTCAGCTTGTTGCTGTGGCGCTGGACGGGCGATCTGCGGCTCTATGGATGGGTGCAGTTCTTTCCCTGCATCGCCCTGCCGGCGATCTTTTTTCTGTTCCCGTCCAAATATACCGGCGCCTCCTATTGGCTGATTGCCGCGGCATTATATGCGCTGGCGAAGTTATTCGAGTTCTATGACAGCGCAGTCTACTCCGTCGGCTCGATATTGAGCGGGCACACGTTCAAACACATTGTTGCGGCTGCCGCCTGTTTCACGATCCTGCGATACTTTCAGAAGCGGCAACCGATCCGCGTGGTCAGACCTCATCAGCGATGATGGGAGGTGCGGGCTCGCTAGCCGTTGCCACGCCGCTTCTCGACTGCATGAGCGGACACAAGCGTCGTCGCGACCGGAACGGGCGGCTCAACCTGAAACTTTCCTTTGCGATCGGCGGCCGGGCCGGCGCGTCGCAGCAGCAACGTGTACAGGCCCCACAAGGCGATCAGGATCTGCGCAGCAATCAGCGTGTATGGCAATCCCCGCAGCGAAGCCGACATGGCGAGGCCAGCGACCACCGGCCCAACCGTCGCGCCGGTACCCTGGAGAAGCAGCAAGCCGCCCGATGCGGCCACCAATTCTTCCTTTGGCACGACATCGCTCACCTGAGCCAGAATGATGCTGTAGACCGGGACGATCGTAGCCCCGAATATTGCGACGCAGAGATAGAGAACCCACGGGTAGGCTCCGTGCGGTACGATGACGATCATGCCAAGCAACATCGCGACAGCGGTGACGGCGGCGGCGATAACAACCAGACGCCGGTCGATGCGATCGGACAGCCAGCCCAGCGGCAACGCCATCAAAAAACCGCCGAGCGTACCAGCCGACATGAAGATCGCGATTTCAGCGGTATTGAGGCCGCGCCTTTGTGCGAAGACCGGCCCCAAAGTGAAAAATGCACCGGTCGTTACGCCGGAGAGAAACGCCGCTACGGTTCCGAACGGCGAATGCCCGTACAATGAGCGTGGATTGATCTTTGCGCTGCCATCGGTATTCGACGGCGCCGTCGTGCCTGTCAGCGCAATTGGTACCAGTGAGAAGGCAATCGTAATCGCGACGATGCAAAACGACTTGAAGCCGGCGGGGTCTGTTACCGGCAACAGCATCTGGCCGCTGACGCCCGCGATCAGCCCGGTCATGCCGTAGATGCTCAACACGCGTCCTCTGGTTGCGCTCGTCGCGAAGCCGTTCAGCCAACTCTCGACGACGATGAACAGTGCGGCAAAACAAAATCCGGTTGCCGCGCGCAAAATCATCCAGGCAATCGGATGAATCAGCAGAAGGTGAAGAAGCGGTATGGTGGAGGCAATGGCGCCAAGCGCTGCGAAAGCGCGAATATGGCCAACGCGCCGAATGACCGGTCCACTACGTACCGATCCATAGACGATGCCACCCCAGAAACACGCCCCGACGAGTCCCACTTCGAACGGTGAAAAACCTTCAATGCCGCCGCGCACGCTCAACAGCGTGCCCTGCAGCGTGTTGCCCATCTGCATGAGAGCGAAGCCGACGAGGAGTGACAGGACTTGCAGCAGGATCGACCGTAGTGTCGCTGCCATCACACCCCTCAAAATGACCCGAGCATCGATCCTAAAAATATTACAGCGATCAAAGCCAAGATCGGACCTGCGATGTTCGCCATAGCCATATCGAAGTAGCTTTTGCGGTGTGTGGACCCGCACACGGCGAGCAACGTCACCACGGCGCCATTGTGGGGCAGACTATCGAGCGTGCCTGATCCGATCACCGCAATGCGATGCATCAGTGCGGGGTCTATTCCGGTCTCGCTGGCAAGACGCAAATACGTGTCTCCTAAAGCGTCGAGAGCAATCGTCAATCCGCCGGACGCCGAGCCGGTCAATGCGGCGAGAACGTTCGTGGAAACAGCGAGTGAAACAAGCGGCCCACCCGAAATCGACAGCACCCAATCTCGCACCATGGCGAATGCGGGGAGTGCTGCGACGACTGCGCCGAATCCGACCAGGCTTGCGACGGCAAAAATCGGCAGCACCGCTGCGTTCGCGCCGGCGTCCATGCTGGCGCGCAGATCGTGGAGACGCTGCCAATTGACGACGATGAGCGTCGCGCTTGCGGCAGCGAGCGCAACCGCGACCGACCATACCCCTGCGACGGCTGCAAGTGAGGTAGCGCCCCAACGTTCCTCGGCGAGGAACGAGAAATCGAGACGCGGCAAGATGAACAGCGACATCGCGAGGTTGACTCCCACGACCACCAAGAGTGGAATTAGTGCCACGCCAATCGATGGCGTCGTCTCGGCATGCTTGCCATGCGAAAGTTCGGCAGGATCGAACTCGTGAGCGGCCGTCGCACGCTCACGGATAAATTGGTCGTCCGCGACGCCTTTCGGCACGATGCGGGCATTCCCACCAAAGCCTTCGCCGGCTTTTCGCGCCGAGGCCTCAGCTCGACCGAGCCACCACAGTCCGAAGGTCAGCATGATTGCCGACGCGATGATTCCTAGTCCGGGTGCCGCAAATGGCGTGGTTCCAAAAAACGGCATCGGGATCGTGTTCTGGATCGCGGGCGTTCCCGGCATTGCCGACATGGTGAAAGTTGATGTCCCAAGGGCGATCGCCGCTGGCATCAGGCGATGCGGTATGTCGGCCGCCTGGAACAGTGATCGAGCCATCGGCGCCAACACAAAAAATGCGACGAATAGACTCACGCCGCCGTAAGTGACGAGTGCGCCGGCCAGCACGACTGCCAAAATCGCGCGTCGGTGTCCGAGTCTTTCGCTCATAAAATTAGCGATGGTCTGCACCGATCCACTGTCGTCCATCAGCTTTCCAAACAGAGCACCGAGCAGAAATATCGGAAAGAATTGCGCGACGAATTGCGCCGCACTGCCCATGAATGTCTGAGTCCAATGGGCGAGCAGTGGCTCTCCCGCGGTGGCAGCTGCCACCAAAGCAACCGCCGGGGCGAGAAGCAGCACGCTCCAGCCTCGAAAAGAAAGCCAGATGAGAAGCCCAAGGGCAGCGAGGATACCGAAAAGATCCATTACATCAGACCTGCTGCAGCAGAACATCCAGGTCGACAGACGATTGCTTGCCTATATTCGGCGCGTTGGCGCTCAGGAACGCGTCTGCGCAACGCCGGCCTTCATCACGCAACATGCACAGAAAATCCCATTCGGCATTGAATTTAGAAGACGCTCCAAGCGTAGGGAGCACCGAACTTGCAATCAGATGAATACGCATATGAGCCCATTGGGCTCCCTCACTGCT
This sequence comes from Pseudolabrys sp., assembly GCA_036278575.1. Taxonomy (GTDB): domain Bacteria; phylum Pseudomonadota; class Alphaproteobacteria; order Rhizobiales; family Xanthobacteraceae; genus Pseudolabrys. Next base: position 13,132 of record DASUKT010000092.1, read on the forward strand.
TCCTGGGTCGGCTACTTGGCGCAACAGCGCGATCATGCGCAGTTCCTTGAGCAGCGTTGCGTTGAACGAAACCTCGTTCAGCCGATCGAGAATTTCGCGCGCAGATCGAGGCGTGCCGGGGCGCTCGACGGGATTAACGGCGACAAGAAGTGTGTCCTGCGACTTGCACTCGCGGACGAGGGGAGTGATCGTCGGGTTCCCCGAAAAGCCGCCATCCCAATAGAGTTCTCCCTCGATTTCGATGGCCTGGAACAGCGTCGGCAGACAGGCAGAGGCCAAAAGAACATCGGGCGTAATCTCGGCATTGCGAAAAACGCGCCCGCGGCCGGTTCGAACGTTGGTGGCGGTTACAAATAATCGGATTGGGGAGCGTACAAGCTGACTGAATTCAACTGAATCGGCGAGGATGTCTCGCAGCGGATTGGTGCCTCGCGGGTTCAAATCGTAGGGCGAGAAAACGCGGCTGGCCAAGTCGAAGGCAACGTAGAATGGCGATGTATCCAGCGTCCATCGCCCCAGCATGACATCCACCGGGCTGCGCCGAATAGGGCTAAATCGCGCCGAGTGCGAGACCCGCTTCCAAAAGCCATTGAGCGCAGACTTCGCGCCTTCAGCCCCACCCACGGCAAAACCAGCGACCAATACCGTGCCATTCATTGCCCCCGCCGACGTGCCCGATATGCCATCGATGCGCAGCCAAGGCTCTTCAAGGAGCCGGTCCAGTACGCCCCAGGTGAACGCACCGTGGGAGCCGCCTCCCTGCAACGCAAGGTCGACGAGCACCGGATCTCGGCCGGATCTCGGTTGCTTCGCCATAACACCTCGCATTCAACGCCATTGCCTGACGAGCGGCAGGCGTCAGCTCGCGCTCGCTTCCATCGCGAAGGACGGTCCCCAGAAGACCGTCGGGGCGATTGGAATCATACCCAGAGCCGTCGAACTCGACGCCCAGATGATCGGACGGAAACGTCTTTAGCCTGACTTCCTTCGGGATCGATTTGAATCACGATGAACATGATCGTCAGCATCGCTGGCAAATTCGGGGACAAAAAAATCGTCTCGATCAAAAATGCTCGAGATCCCGAAATCGGCCTTCTGCGCTGAAGACTATTGGAGTTCCGACACCGCGAGTAATTGGACCTCGGTCCAATAGGCGGTGATATTGCCGGCGACGGAATCGCCGGAAATTAATCTCGATCAGCGTGGAACAGCTTTTGCTTCATCAAATATTTTCAAATCCGTCACCTGACCGCGAGCGATGAAGAGGGTCGGGCAAAGGCGGCAGTGCGATCCGACGACGGCAGGAAACCGCTATGTTCGTTCGCTGGCCTATTTGGCTCACGTACCTTGATGTGCAGCATTTCCGCAGATCAACGCCGCAGCAAATCGCGCATCCAGGGCGGCAGCGCGTCGGGCGGAATATCCGCAGGGTCCGAGCTCTGCGTGACAACCGAGGTATTGCCGCCGCTCTTGCGGTAAATCACGGTGCGGCCTGGTTCCTTGGTGATCCGAACCACTGCCTCGTCGGGGTTACCGCTTTGGGTCACAACGGCGACGCTGTTGCCGTTCCTCACGATCGTGGTGTTCCCGCTGCCTTCGTCGCCGGGCTCACCTGCCTTCGATGCATTCGACATGACGAGTGCCAATCCTAGTGCCAGAAGCATGGATTTCATGGTCGTCTCCACGTGCGCCCCCGCATTCTACCGCCAATTGCGGCAGGTGAATGATGCGGCCGAAACGGATGTGTGGCCGCCGGATTCATCAGTGTCCAAACTGGCTGACCGACGCGCTGTTTATGCCGCCGAACTGCGTGACCGAGGCGTTGGTGGTACGTCCGACTTGGCCAATGTTGACGACATTCATCATGCCGAATTGGCCGACGCCTGTCGTCGTGTTTCCACCGAACTGCAGAACGCCGGTGAAGTTCTTGCCACCGGTTTGCGTAACCGTGGCGCTGGGGCTGCCGCCGATCTGGAAAACGCCGGCAAAATTGAGCTGATTGCTCTGATTGATGACTGCCGGGTTCGAGTTACCGATCTGGACCACCGCGGTGATGCTGGACTGAGCCCAGGCGGCCGATGGTGCGGCGATCATTGCCGCGGCGAGGAGCAGTTGGCGGGCTTTCATGACGATCTCCATTTCGTTCACGTCTTTGGCTGCAAATCATCCGCGCTTAGGGGATTTGCTGGATAACCAGCGAGCTGTTCGAGACGCCCATCTGCCCGATGGCGCCAGTGTTGAACGGGCCGATTTGTCCGATCGTATTGATATTCGACCAACCGCCTTGGGCAACCGTGGCGAAATTTGCGAGCGAACCCGACTGACCGATCGTCGAATTGTTCACGGTTGTGGGGAAGGCTGGGCCCGATTGCGTCGCACTGGCCCAATTGACGCTGCCGAATTGGAGCGTCGTCGCGGTGTTCGATGTCGCTCCGACTTGCGTCGTTGACGAGCGGCTGACTCCTCCGAACTGAAGAACAGTCACCGTATTTTGCGCCTGTGCG
>DASUKT010000093.1:0-2189 GCA_036278575.1 Pseudolabrys sp.
CAACCGCAAGAAAGGATTGTTCAACGGCTCGCTGTGGAGCGTGAAGGAACGCGGCGCCCGCAAGACGGGCATCATGACAATGCGGCTCTTGCCGGACGATGAAACCGCAGTGCGCGGCGTGAAAGTCTCCGTGCGGCCGGAGTGTTTTTCAGGCGGCATCGAGCAGATCGATTGGGCGCGCCGGAAACCTTATGATGAATTCGATTACGGCTACGTGCTGACCGTGCACAAGGCGCAAGGCTCGCAATGGGACGACGTCGTGCTGTTCGACGAATCCTTCGCGTTTCCGGATAGTCGCGAACGCTGGCTCTACACGGGCATCACCCGGGCGGCGAAGAAGCTGACGGTGGTGATGTAATTTGGGGCGTCGAGACGGCCGTCATCACCCGCGAAAGCGGGCGATCCAGCGCTTATGGCCGCGCTATCTGATAGTACAAATCTATCCAATTTGGATTGCTTTCTTCAATAAGACGTACCTTCCATGCACGATTCCAACTCTTCAGGCGTTTCTCTCGCCGAATTGCATTTTCAGCGTCGTCGAACTGCTCGAAATGAACAAGCCGGTTCACTTTGTATCTCTTTGTGAACCCTTGAGCCGCTCCCTCGCGATGCTCGTGGACACGGCGGACGAGGTCATTTGTCACGCCGATGTAAAGCGTGCCTCCTATGCGGCTCGCGAGAATGTAGACCCAGTAGTGAGACGACCCAGCCATTAAGAGCTGGATCGTCCGCCCTCGCGGACGATGACGGCAAGGTGTGACGAAGACGTTGAGTTACATGCGATCTTACGCCGCCTGCTGGCGGCCTGGCGCGAAGCGCTGATAAAAGTGCTCGTCGCGGCTGGCCATGTCCACGAGCAGCTTCGAGGGCGCAAAACGCTGACCGTATTTCGACTCCAGCAATTTGCAGAGATCGACGAACTTGCGCGTCCCGATCATGTCGATCCACGATAATGTTCCGCCGGAATAAGGCGCAAAACCGAAACCGAGAATCGAACCGACGTCCGCCTCGCGCACGTCAGTGAGCACGCGTTCCTCGAAGCAGCGCGCAGTCTCCAGCGCCTGCATTGCCAGCAGCCGATTTTTCAGCACGACGATACTCACGTCGTCCGCGTTCAACTTGACAGCCTGCAACTCGGCGAGGCCGGGCCACAATTTTTTTGGCTGGCCTTGCGGATAGTCGTAAAAGCCCTTGCCGTTCTTGCGTCCATAACGACCGCGCTTTTCGACCATCTCCTCGAGCAATGCCTTCTGCCGCGGGTCGACGGCAGCGGATCCGAGATCGGCCTCGGTCGCGTTCAAAATTTTCCAGGCGAGATCGACGGCGACCTCGTCATTGAGCGCCAATGGACCGACCGGCATGCCGGCCATGCGGCCGGCATTCTCGATCATTGCGGCGGGAATCCCTTCCGCAAGCATCAGATGACCTTCGCGGATGTAAGTGCCGACGACGCGCGATGTGTAGAAACCGCGCGAATCGTTGACGACGATCGGCGTCTTGCGAATCGTGCGCACATAATCGAGCGCGGCGGCGAGCGCCTTCGATCCCGTTTGCTTGCCGAGGATGATCTCGACCAGCATCATGCGGTCGACAGGCGAGAAGAAATGGATGCCGACAAAGCGGCCCGGATCCTTGAATTCTGCAGCCAGGGACGTGATCGGTAGCGTCGAGGTATTGGATGCAAAAACAGCTTCATTGCCGATAACGGCCTGTACCTTGCCGATAACCTCCGCTTTCACCTTTCGATCTTCGAAGACGGCTTCGATGACGAGGTCGCAATCCTTCAGCCGCGAATAATCGGCGGTGGCCGTAATTGCGCTCATCAGCGCTTCGCGCTCCGCCGCAGTGGCGCGGCCCTTTGCGATGCGGTCGCTGATCGCCTTGTGCAACGCGGCCTTGCCCTTGTCGGCGGTTTCCTGGTCGCGATCGACCACGACGACGGGAATGCCGGCTTGCGCCGTCACCTGTGCGATGCCCATGCCCATGAATCCCGCGCCGACAACACCGATCTTGGCGATCTTCGTCGCCGGCACATCGGCAGGGCGGCGCGCCCCTTTGTTCAGCTCCTGCATCGAGATGAACAATGTGCGGATCATCGCTGCCGCTTCCGGCGAGCGTAAAATTTTCGCAAACCACCGCGACTCGACGCGTAGCGCCTGGTCCATCGGCAACTGCAAGCCTTCGTACAC
>DASUKT010000094.1:0-25742 GCA_036278575.1 Pseudolabrys sp.
ACCGCGAGCTACGACGCGGCCAAGGAGATGTTCACGCTCCGCTGCGGCACGCAGGGCGTTGCCGGCGTGCGCATGCAGGCCGCGGGTGCGATGAATATCAAGCCCGAGCAGTTGCACGTTCTCACCGACGATGTCGGCGGGGGCTTCGGCATGAAGGCATCGGGCTACCCCGAATACATCGCGCTGCTGCACGCTGCCCGCGCAATCGGCCGGCCGGTGCATTGGGCGTCGAGCCGGACGGAGGCCTTTCTCGGCGATAACGCTGCGCGCGATTCGTTTTGGACGGCGGAGCTTGCGCTCGGCGCGCGCGGAAAATTCCTTGCGCTACGTGTCGAAGGCCTCGCCAATATCGGCGCCTATGTCACCGGCGTCGCGCATTTCTGCTCGACACTGCATATCTCCGGCTGCCTGCCGACGCTGTATGATATTCCAGTCGCGTCGGTGCATACGCGCTGCGTTGTCACCAACACGGTGCCGATCGGTCCATACCGCGGAGCCGGCCGTCCCGAAGCAAGCTTTCTGCTCGAGCGGGTGATCGACACCGCCGCCGACAAGCTCGGCATCGATTCCGCCGAATTACGCCGCCGCAATCTCATCAAGCCCGAGCAAATGCCGCACAAGACCCCGTTCGGCAATATTTACGACAGCGGGGATTTTCCGGCGCTGTTCGAGAAAGCGCTGGCGCTTGCCGGCTATGACGGGTTTCGCGAGCGCCGCAAGCAGGCGAAGAAAGAAGGCAAGCTGCGCGGCATCGGCATCGGATGCTACCTCGAGATTGCCGGCGCCATTCCGGAAGAGGGCGCGGGCATTTCATTTCCCGGTGGCGACAAGATGAACGTCAGCATCGGCGTTGGCGCGAGCGGGCAGGGACACAAGACGGTGTTCGGCCGCCTCGCCGCCGAGCAATTCGGCATTGCGCCCGATGCGGTGACGATAACGGCCGGCGACTCCGTGCGCGATGTGCCGGGATACGGTGCGGTTGCATCCCGCTCGGCCTTCATGGTTGGCAATGCCATTGCGCACGTCGCCAAGATCGTGATCGACAAAGGCCGCCCGGTCGCTGCGATGTTGATGCAGGCCGGCGAAGCGGACGTCGATTACGCAGACGGGCGCTACACCGTGCGCAATTCGGAGCGCAGCGTATCGCTGTTCGAGGTCGCCGAGCGCGCCAAGGAACTGGTGCGTCAGAACGTTGTGAAGGAAACGCTCGACACGCGCGCGGTCGCCAAGACGCCGGCGACCTTTCCGAATGGCTGCCACATCGCCGAAGTCGAGATCGATCCGGCGACTGGCAGGATATCGGTGCCCAATTACGTGGCGGTGGGCGACTGCGGCAAGGTGCTCAACGAAACGATCGTTGAAGCGCAGGTGCACGGCGGTGTCGCGCAAGGTCTCGGTCAGGCGCTGACCGAGGGCGTCGTTTACGACGCCGGCGGACAATTGCTCAGCGCCTCGTTCATGGATTACGCGATGCCGCGCTCAAGCCTTGTGCCGTCGATGACGGTCAAGCACTTTGCCGTGCCGTGCAAATCCAATCCGCTGGGTGTGAAGGGCACAGGCGAGGCCGGCACCACAGCGGCGACACCGGCCCTGATCAACGCCGTAATCGACGCGCTGCCGCAGGGCGCCAGCATCGAGATGCCGGCGACCGCGGAGAAAGTCTGGCGCGCGCTGCAGCCGAAGTAACGGCGTGGGTGCTACGCCGCCTTGATTCCCTGCAAACCGAAAGAAGCATCCTTGCAGGTGAAGAACACCACGTCGCCATCAGGCGTCGCCTTGCCTTCGTGCACGACGTTGGCCGGGATGTAGGCGACCGATCCGGCCTTCACGTCCACCTCCTTGCCGTCGATTTTGGCGCGGAAGGTGCCCTGCAGCACGTAAATCCATTGCTCGTTCGGATGCGAATGCGCCTCTGCGCCGGTGCCGGCGGGCATGCGCATCAACCCTACGATCAGCCGATCGCCTTCGACGCAGGCGCCGTTAGCGGTCGAATAGTCGGGACCGCCCAGGATGTGATTGACGGTCGCCAGATCGAAAACGTATTCGCCGGGCGCTGCGCGTGTTGCGCCTGGCGTGCGTGCCGCAAGCGTGCTTGTCATCGACCTTCTCCTTTGCGTTTCGCCCCCGGTGCTTGTTTTGCCGCAATGTTAGTAGAGATGTTTCCGGCCGCGCAATCGGCATCGGGGCGTGCTAGGCCGTGGCCGTTCGCCGCCATTGATTCGGGGATTTGATGAGAATGAAGGTGCTCCGCCTGCCGGCGCTTGTCCTGGCGCTGCTGACGCTTGCCGCTTGCGCATCGAATTATGTTCCCAAAGGTGAGCCGAGCATCTACCGCGATCTTGCCAAGCCGGGTGCTGAGCTCGATGCCGCGGCGTTCGCGTCGGTGATCTCCGGATACCGTGCCAACAACGGTCTTGGCACCGTCGTGCTCGACCCGACGCTAATGCGGCTGGCGGAAGCGCAAGCCTCGCTCATGGCCAAGCGCAACAAGCTTTCGCACGATGTTGGCAAGCCGTTCACGGTGCGCATCAAGGATTCGGGCTTCGACGCGAAGGTCGCAGCGGAGAACATCGGTGCCGGCTACGGCAACATCGCCGAGGCCTTCTCCGGCTGGCGCGAGTCGCGTTCGCACAACGCCAATATGTTGCTCAAAGGCGCGACCCGTATGGGCATTGCCGCGGTGTACGCGCCGAACACGCGCTACAAGGTTTTCTGGTCCCTGGTTTTGGCGGCGCCGGACGACCGCAAGGGTAGCTGACTGCCGCCCTCAAACTTTGTCGAGTTCCGGGAACTCGCGTTCGCGCTCGCGGTTTGTTGCTGAGGTTATCGGGGAATCGCAGGCTCCCCGTTAGACGGCTCCAGTGTCCAAGTACTGCGCAACACTCGATTTCTCGAGGCGATTGCGCATGGCCGAAACCCTTTTCCTGTTACGTCTTTTACCGGTCTCCGCATTCGCGGTCGCTAGGCTTGCGTTCGATTACGACGCTCCGGCCCGGCGACACCGCGATCATTCTCCGCATCAACCTGCAAAGCAAACGAAGGAGGACCGACTATGCGTCATCTCGGCATTTGCACTATCGCTGCCGTGCTCGCGATTGCTTCGGCTGCTAAGGCACAGGAGATCGACTGGGGAAAGGTCGATGCCGCTCTTGGCCGCAGGGCGACGGTGACAAGCGACGTTCATCGCTACGGCTTCCCTCGCAGCGATCTACACGTCACGCTCGACGGCGTGACGGTAAAGCCGGGACTTGCGCTCGGTGGCTGGGCCGCATTCAAGCCGATGCAGGGCGGCGCGATGGTGATGGGTGACCTTGTGCTGCTCGAAAGCGAGATCAACCCGGTGATGACCAGGATGATCCGCAATGGATTCGAGATCACTGCCGTACACAATCATATCCTGCGCGCCAATCCCGCGACGTTCTACATGCATATCAAGGGGCAGGGCGATCCGATGAAATTGGCGGCGGCGCTGCGCGATGCGTTGAGCGCGAGCGCTACACCGTTCGCTGCGACGGTCGGCGCGGCACCCGCGTCTGCAGCGTCCATCGATCTCGACACCAAGCAACTCGACCAGATCATGGGTCTCAAAGGAAAGGCCTCCGGCGGGATATATCAATTTGGTGTGCCGCGTCGCGAACGAATCACCGAGAACGGAATGCCGCTCGTCCCTCCGGGCCCTATGGGCGTTGCGACCGGCATCAACTTCCAGCCGACCGGTAACGGCAAGGCCGCAATCACGGGAGATTTCGTGCTCGCGGCAAGCGAGGTCAATCCGGTTGTCAGCGCCCTGCGATCGAACGGTATCGAGGTGACAGCGCTGCACAGCCACATGCTCGACGAGCAGCCGCGGCTGTTCTTCATGCACTTTTGGGCAAACGATAACGCGGAAAAGCTGGCCAAGGGTTTGCGCGCCGCGCTCGACAAGATCGACAGCGAGCCGAATTGATGCATTGCGTCCGGCCGCGCAGCCGTATCCTGCCGCGCGGCCGGATGTGTTTGTTCGGACGCGCGCTGTTTGTTGGTTCATAGGACTGCCATGCACCGGCTTACGATGCTCCACCTTGCCGCCGCAGGACTGGCCACAGTGCAATGGGCAGGTTTCGCTTGCGCGCAATCTGCCGGCGCGAACCCGCTTCGACTTGAAGCAAAGATACCGTTAGGCAAGGTCATCGGCCGCATCGATCACATGGCCATCGATCTGCCGCGCCGCCGCCTATTCGTGGCGGAGCTCGGCAACGGCAGCGTCGGCGTTGTCGATCTCGGAACGCAAAAGGTCGTGCACCGCATCACCGGCCTGAAAGAGCCGCAAGGCGTCGCCTATGTCGCGGCGAACGACACGCTTTATGTCGCCGATGGCGGCGACGGCTCGCTGCGAAAGTTTCACGGGCCCGACTACGTACCCGCACGCCGCATCGATCTCGGCGAGGACGCTGACAATATTCGTGTCGACGCCGCAAATCATCGTCTCCTTGTTGGCTATGGCAGCGGTGCGATCGGTGTCGTCGACTTCGCGAGCAGGAAACAGGTCGAAGCGTTTACTTTGAAAGCGCATCCCGAGAGCTTTCAACTCGACCGCACATTACGCAACATATTCGTCAACGTCCCGAACGCCCGATCTATCGTTGTGCTTGACGGAGTTTCTGGCCGTGGGCTGGCAAGCTGGCCAATGCCCTACAAGGCAAACTTCGCAATGGCGCTCGATCAAAAGCGGCGGCGCGTGCTTACTGTTTTCAGGCAGCCTGCGAAACTCGTGGCGTTCGACGAGCGAACCGGCGCTCGCGCCGGTGAAACAAATGTTTGCGGAGATGCCGACGATATTTTTCTCGATGCCAAACGGGATCGCATCTACATAAGCTGCGGAGAAGGATTTATCGACGTTTTGAATGCCGGCGATCCGAAATACAAGAAACTTGCCCGCATCCGCACTGTCGCGGGTGCGCGGACAGCTCTATTCGTTCCGGAAATGGACCGCTTGCTGCTCGCTGTTCGCGCGAGCCCGGAAAACCGGGCGTCGATTTGGGTTTATAAGACTGCTCCTTAGAGCAACCTTCCTGGTCCCGACTGGCGTGCCCTCAGTCTCCCTGACCCGGTTTCGGCGAAAAGAACTTCGCATATTTTTCCGGCACGCCGTCGAACTCCTTTGCGTCCGGCGGCGGGTCGCGCTTCACCGTGATGTTTGGCCACTGCGATGCATATTCGGCGTTGAGCTTCAGCCACTTCTCGAGGCTACCTTGCGTGTCCGGCACGATTGCCTCGGCAGGGCATTCCGGCTCGCACACGCCGCAATCGATGCACTCGTCGGGATGGATGACGAGCATGTTCTCGCCTTCGTAGAAGCAGTCCACCGGACACACTTCGACGCAGTCCATGTATTTGCACTTGATGCAATTATCGGTGACGACGTAAGTCACGCTGCACTCGGCGGCCAGGGGCGGTCGGGACGGTAGAACACGGCGAGTTTCAAACTCTCGGCGATGCGCTCGGCCTTCATGCGGAAGGCCTCCGCCAATTCCTTGTCGAACAGTTCACGGCACGTTTCATCGAAGAGCGCGAGCCAGCGCTCGAACAATCGGAACTCGATGCCTTCGACGCGACGATGCACGGCAACCGGATTGCCCTTGTAACGTCCACCGGTGAGCATCACCGATGACCAGAAGTTCCGCATGGTCGAAAGATGCGGGTCCCAGTCGCCGGGGATCGCACGCATGAAGATGGGGCCGAGCTCGGGATCGGCGCGAACCTTTGTGTAAAACGCGTCGACCAGCCGGCCGATTGCCTGCTCGGACACGTCGCGGGTCTCCGCGAATTCCCGCATGGTGATGGCGTTCATGCCTCAACTCACCAAAGCAACGATAACGACGCCGAGTACCGTCCACACCAGCGAATTGACCAGCATCCGCATGAGATCGCGCTTTTCGGTCTGTCCGAGGCCCAGCAAAGAGCAAACAGCGTCGCCCGGCAGCAGACACAGCCTGCCGAGTGCGGCGCCGAATGAAAAAGGTTGCCCTTGCACATTAAGATGCATTGCAAATACACCTTACAGTGCGCTTGCCTAAAAGCAATATCCAGAATACTTATTTATGTCATGGCAAGCCCGGAGAATTTGCATGCGTCTGACCGTCTACACCGACTACGCGTTGCGCCTGCTGATGTATCTCGCGCTCAAGGAGGATGGCCTTGCGACCATCGCCGAGGTTGCCAAAAGTTACCGCATTTCGCGCAATCACCTGATGAAGGTGGCTTATGAGCTTGGTCTCGCCGGCTATGTCGAAACGGTGCGCGGGCGCGGCGGCGGGCTGAGGCTCGCAAAGCAGCCGGCAGCGATCGGGCTCGGCGACGTCGTGCGGCATACGGAACAAGACATGGTGCTGGTGCCATGCTTCGATCCGCAAGCGACAGCTCCTTGCGCCATCCGTCCTTCGTGCGTTTTACGCACCGCGCTGACGCGGGCCAATGCAGCGTTTATCGAGACGCTTGATGAATATTCGCTCATGGATCTGGTGAAGCCGCGGACGCCGCTGCGCGACCTGTTGTCGATTATGCCGCCCATTGCGCGAAAAGGGGCGCGGGCTGCCGCTCGCGTATAGGTCGCACAATGGATCAAAATATCGACGGCGATGCGTTTGTTGATGCGCTGCTGCAAAGCAAAGGCGACGCCATCGTCGTGTGCGATCATGACGGAGTCATCCGCTTCTGGAATCCCGGCGCCGTTCGCATTTTTGGCTTCACGGAGGAAGAAGCCATCGGCCAGTCGCTCGACATCATCATCCCGGAGCGGCTGCGCGCGCGCCACTGGGACGGCTACCATCAAATGATGCGGACGGGTCAAAGCCGCTATGCGGGCGGTGATATGCTTTCGGTGCCAAGCCACCGGAAAGATGGGACGCGGCTCTCGATCGAGTTCACGATCGTTCCGATTAAGGGCGCGCAAGGGAAGGTCACTGCGCTTGCGGCCGTTATGCGGGACGCCACATCCCGTTTCGAGGAGATGAAGGCCCTGCGTCAACAGCTGCGCGAGAAAACGGGGTGACGGTCTGGACCTCGGCGGCGCGTCTGACTAGCGTTGCACTCCATGCCGGTGCTGCCCTCCGCCAACGATTACGACACGGTTTACAGCCAATTCCGCTGGCAGGTGCCGGCACGCTACAACATCGGCGTCGATGTTTGCGACCGATGGGCCGCGCAGGAGCCGGACCGGCTCGCGATCCTGCATGTGCGGCACGATGGCAGCGAAGAAGCGGTCACCTATAGCCGCCTGCGCGAGATTTCCAATAGACTCGCCAACGTGCTGCGCGCACATGGCGTCAAGCGCGGCGACCGCGTCGCACTCATGCTGCCGCAGGCGCCGGAAGTCGCCGCCGCGCATATCGGCATCTACAAACTTGGCGCCATCGCGCTGCCGATCGCAATTCTTTTCGGTCCCGATGCATTGGCTTACCGCCTTGAGAATTCCGGCGCTGCCGCGCTGATAACAAACGCGCAAGGCCTTGCGAAGCTCGTCGAAATTCGTGGCGACCTGCCAAACCTCAGGATCGTGCTGTCGACCGACGGCGCAGAAGGTAAAGCGGTCGATTTTCACGCGGCGCTTTCGCGAGCCTCTTCTGATTTTACGCCGGAGAACACCTCTGCCGACGATCCGGCGATGATGATTTACACCTCCGGCACGACCGGTCAGCCGAAAGGCGCGCTGCACGCCCATCGCGTTCTGCTGGGCCATTTGCCCGGCATCGAGCTACCGCATTTCCCGTTTCCGCAGGCCGGCGACCGCTATTGGACACCGGCGGACTGGGCCTGGGCGGGCGGATTGCTCGACGTGCTGCTGCCAAGTTTGCACTGCGGCGTGCCCGTGGTCGCGCGCCGATTCGAAAAATTCGATCCGGAAGAAGCGTTCGCGTTGATGGCGAAAACGGGTGTGCGCAACGCCTTCATTCCGCCGACCGCGCTGCGCATGATGCGCGCCGTGCCGAGTCCACGCGGGCGTCACGCTTTCAAACTGCGCAGCGTCGCCTCCGGCGGTGAATCACTCGGGATCGAGGCGCTCGAGTGGGGCAAGTCGGCGCTCGATCTGACCATCAACGAGTTTTATGGCCAGACCGAATGCAATCTTGTGGTCGGCTCCTGCGCGGCGCTGGGCGCGTTACGGCCAGGTTCCATGGGCAAGGCGATTCCGGGTCACATCGTCGCGGTGATCGACAATGAGGGCCGAGAGGTAAAGCGCGGCGAGATCGGGCAGATCGCGGTGAAGCGTCCAGACCCGGTGATGTTTCTCGAATACTGGGCCCGGTCCGAAGCCACGCGCGATAAATTCATCGGCGACTGGATGACGACCGGCGATCAGGGCGTGATGGATGAAGACGGCTACATCACCTTTGTCGGCCGCGACGACGATGTCATCACATCGTCCGGCTTTCGCATCGGGCCCGGCGAAATCGAAGATTGCCTCATCCGTCATCCTGCGGTCGCGCTTGCCGCGGCGGTTGGCAAGCCCGATCCGATCCGTACCGAGATCGTGAAGGCGTTTATCGTGCTGAAGAACGGCCATGCGCCGTCCGATGCGCTCGCGGCTGAGATTCAAGGGTTCGTCAAAACGCGGCTTTCCGCGCATGAATATCCACGCGAAGTCGCTTTCATCGACGCCATGCCGATGACGACAACCGGCAAGGTCATCCGGCGGTTGTTGCGGGAACAAGCATAAGTTTATTTCTCAGCGAGCCAATCGCCGCCGCGTGGCCGTGAACAGCATGATCGATTCAAGAACGAGCGCGATCGTGGTGGCGACTGCTGCGCCTTCAATCCCCATGCGCGGGATAAGCGCAATGCAAAGGCCCAGGTTGACCGCGAAGGCTATCGCATAGACCGCTGCGCACTGCCGTTGTTCACCCAACATATTGAGCAGCCGCTCCGCCGGACCGACCGCGGCCCGCGCCAGCATGCCGACCGCGAGAATGAACATCACTGTGTATCCGGAAACGAAGCTTGAGCCGAACAACGAAAGCAACGGCCGCCCGAATATCAGGATGAGAACGCAAACGGCGAGGGATGGCCAGAACGTCCAGCGGCTTGTCTCCTTGAAAAAATTTGCCAACCGCACGCGATCGCCGGCGACGTGGTACTCGGTGAACCTGTGCGTCGTTGCGCCCGCAATGGCAAAGTAAATGAATGCCACCACCGCGAGGATACGGGCCGCGGCGTAATAGACGGCGACCTCGTCAGGCGGACGGAAGTGCTCCAGCGTCAGAATATCCACATATGTCAGCAGCAGATAAAAGCCTTCCACCATCAAGATCGGCAGAGATGTAGCGAACCACACCAGCGGCTCGTAGTGCCTCGGGCCCGGCGGCACCTTGTGCTTGAGACGGCGGTTAAGCACGATCGTTTGCCCAAGGGTCACCATCCACGTCGTCGCTGCGGCAAACGCCATGGTGGTGACGGCGTCGGTGGCGAAGGCGAACAAATAAACCGCGCCCATGAGTACCGTGAGCAAGAACTGGCGCCAGATGTAAAACGGCGTCAGCGCCAGAAGCGGCCAGTCATAGGATTGCGCGATACCGCCTTGCGTCTGCACCAGGCCATAGATCGGCATTGTCGCGCAGGCGAAATAAAGCGGAACGACCGCAAAATGATCGAGGTGCGGCGCAAGAAGCGTCACCGCGAGCGCGCCCGCCAAGCCGATCGCGCAGCCGATCGCGAAAGCGAGCCATCGGCTGCACACGAGAAATCCGCGCAGACGATCGAATGCATCGTGCTCGGTATATTCGGGGATAAAGCGCCGCGCGCCGGAGGAAAGACCTGCATCGGTGATGGCGCCGATCATCAGCACCCAGGTCCACACATAGATGTAGATGCCGAACTCGAATTGGCCCATCCAGCGCGCCAGCAACACCTGCGATGCAAGCGCCAGCAGCGCGCTGGCAACGCGCACCAGAAAGACCTTGCCGGCGACGAGTTGCGCGAGCCTGTTATCGCTGCGGTCGGCAAGCAGGGCCTTTACGCGCGCCACAACAGCCGAAGGCGAAAATGTCGAGAGACCAAGCTCGGTTCGATTGGAATCCGTTACCGCCACAGGCAGCTCCGTATCGCGGCCCGCGCGATCGGCGTGCCGTTCAGCATTGGGCTAGCAAGGAATTGTTAAGAATCGGTTGGACCCGATGCGGCGATTTTGCAGCGGCGAAAGCAAGCAATTATCCGGTAAATCCGCCGTTATCGAGAAAAGCCTGTTCCTCCGGCGTGGCGGTCCGGCCCAGTATCGCATTCCGGTGCGGAAAGCGGCCGAAGCGGCGGATGATGTCCGCGTGCTGCTCGGCATATTTCAAATTCTCAAGCCCCGCCGCACGGTAGAGCGCGACCGAGCGCTCCTGATCCGCCAAACTCTCCGAGTGCATGAACGGCAGATAAAAAAAATCGCGCAGTTCCGACGGAGCCTGGCTGTCGAAGCCGCGCACGATGGCGCCTGCTGCAACCGCACGTGCGAGCGAATCGGTCGCGTACGTCCGCGCGTCGCCGCGGAACATATTGCGCGGAAACTGATCGAGCAGGATGAGCAAGGCAAGCGCGCCTTCGGCATTCTGTTCCCAGCCCTTGAGTTTTCCGGCAGCGGCTGCTTCGTGTAGGCCGAGGAATCGTTCCCGGATATCTTTGTCAACTGTAGCGTTCTTCTCGAACCAGCCTCTGGGCCCGACTTGGCGCCAGAACGCGATGACGTCGGCGGGTTTGATTTCGCTTTCGTTCATGGACGCATCAAGTTGGCTTGCCGGCGGCATCCTCGCGCAGTGCGCGGCGCAGGATTTTTCCGACCGGCGACTTGGGCAATTCGTCGCGGAATTCGATATGACGCGGCACTTTGTAGCCCGCGAGCTGCGACGCGAGAAAGCGGCGCAACTCGGCCTCGGTGAGCTTGGGGTCCTTGCGGACGGCGAAGAGCTTTGGCACCTCGCCGGAATGCTTGTCCGGCACGCCGACGACCGCGCATTCCAGGAGCCCGCCTTGGCTCATGGCCAGTTCTTCGACCTCGTTGGGAAAGACCTTGAAGCCGGACACGCTGATCATGTCCTTCTTACGGTCCACGATGCGCACGCGGCCGGCTTCGTCCATCACGCCGATGTCACCGGTGCGAAAGAAGCCGTCTTCCGTCATCACCTTCGCGGTTTCTTCCGGCCGCCGCCAATAGCCGGGCATCACTTGCGGCCCGCGCGCGCAGATTTCGCCGGCCTCGCCGTCCGGCACCACGCGGCCCTCGTCGTCGCGAATGGAAATATCGGTCGAGGGGATCGGAAATCCGATGGTGCCGGTCCATTCGGCGATGTCGCCGCGGTTGCAGGCGAGTACCGGCGAGGTTTCCGACAGGCCGTAGCCCTCAACAATCGGATGGCCGGTCGCTTTCATCCAGGCTTCCGCAACCGGCTTCTGCACCGCCATGCCGCCGGCGACGGCGCTTTTGAGCATGCTCCAGTCGATTTTACCGAAATCCGGATGATGAAGCAGCGCGTTGTAGAGCGTATTCACCGCCGGAAACATGTTCACCTGATAGCGGGACAGCTCCTTGATGAGCCCGGGTATGTCGCGCGGATTTGGAATCAGTAGGCACGTGCCGCCGGCGCGCATGCCGAGCAGGAAGCAGGCCGTCAGCGCAAAGATGTGGTAGAGCGGCAGCGCGGTGACGACGGTCATGCGCTCGACGGCCGGCGGCGTGTCGAGCATCGGCTTATGCCACTCTTCCACTTGCAGCACATTGGCGACCAGGTTGCGGTGCAGGAGCATTGCGCCCTTGGCGACGCCGGTGGTGCCGCCCGTGTACTGCAGGAAGGCGAGATCGTCGGGCCCGAGGGCGGCCGGCCTGAACGGCAATCGGCGGCCGGCGGCGAGCGCCTCGTTGAAGCGCGTTGCGCCCGGCAGCGAGAACGGCGGCACCATTTTCTTGAGGTGCCGTACCACGCCGTTGACGATCGCGCCCTTCACCGTACCCAGCATGTCGCCCAGGCTGGCGATGACAACGTGCCTTACCGGCGTATGTGGCAGCGCCTCCTGCAGAACAGAAGCAAAATTCTCGATCACGAAAATGGCCTCCGCGCCGGCGTCGCTGAGCTGGAATTCCAGTTCGCGCGGCTTGTAGAGCGGATTGACGTTCACCACTGTGAAGCCGGCGCGCAAAATCGCGGCGATCGCCACCGGATATTGCAGCACGTTCGGCATCATGACGGCGACGCGGGCGCCGCGCGTGAGGCCGCGCGATTGCAGCCAGGCCGCCAGCGTGCGCGAGGTTTCGTCAAGACGCGCATAGGTAAGTATCGCGCCCATGCAGATGCAGGCCGCGCGCGGGGCGTAGGTCTTGAAGCTCTCCTCGAGTATCGCGACCAGAGAGGGATAGCGCGACGCGTCGATTTCCGCGGCAACGCCCGGCGGGTAATGGCGTAGCCAGGGCCTCTCCATGACCGATGTCCTCCCCTTGCCCGTTGCGCACGAACATCGGCTGAATCGGAAATTAGCGCAATCTTACTTACCCTCCCCCTTGTGGGGAGGGTCGACGCGCGCAAGCGCGTCGGGGTGGGGGTCATTGTGCTTTCGCATTACCCCACCCCCGACCCCTTCCCACAAGGGGGAGAGGAGTCGCGCCTGGCTTTTTGGCAGTTGACGCGAGGGCTACCGATCCGCCCCGCCAAACGGCACCAGCGGATTATCGATCAGCGATTGCCGGTCGGGCCGGTCGCTCGCGGCAGCGCCGATGAAGGCGTCGAATATCTCGCGCACGGTTCGCTCGGCCAAGTCCTTCGTGATGAACACAAGCCGGGTGCGGTGGTCGTCGTCAGGCCAGCGGTCCAGCCGGGCGGTCGGGTGGAAGACATGCTGCACGCCGTGCACGACGACCGGCGTTTCCGGCATCTCCGCGAGTTTCACAATCCCTTTGACACGAAGGAGATTGGAGCCGTATTGCGCACGCAACAATTCGAGAAACATCTCGAGCGTGCCCGCCGGGATGGCGTCTTCTGATGCGATCGCGAAAGCGGAAATGTTCGCATCGTGCCGGTCGTGTTGATTCTTGTCGTGATGATGGTGATGGGCATGCACATCGCCATAGGCTTCGTCCGCAAGCCACTTCTTCACGTCGGGAATTTTCCGCTCGGGATCGTAGAGTCCGCAATTGAGAAGCCGGTCTGCTGATGCTTCGCCATTGGCCGCGTCGAGGAGCGGCGCGGCCGGATTGAGCGCGCGCAGGCGCGCGGCGATACCCTCGCGCTGCGCACTCGTCGCGATGTCCGTCTTCGTCAGCACAATGCGGTCGGCGACGGCGGCCTGCTTGACCGCTTCCGGATGCGCATCGAGCGTCGCTTCCCCGTTTGCCGCATCGACCACCGTCACCACGCCGTCGAGCCGATAGCGCATGACGAGATAGGGATGGGCCATCGCCGTGTGCAGCACCGGCGCCGGATCGGCAAGCCCCGTGGTTTCCAGGAGTACGCGGCGGAAAGTGCAGCGGCGGTTGTCGAGATCGCGCAGCAGCGTTTCCAACGCGTCCACCAGATCGCCGCGCATTGTGCAGCAGAGGCAGCCGCTCTGTAGCAGCACCATATTGTCCCCGACGTATTCGACCAGCAGGTGGTCGAGGCCGATCTCGCCGAATTCGTTGATGATGACGGCAGTGTCGGCGAGCGCAGGATCTTTCAGCAGGTGATTAAGCAGCGTGGTTTTGCCCGCGCCGAGAAAGCCGGTGAGGACGGTAAGCGGTATGGGAACGGCCGGTCCACGGCTCCGGCCACTGTCGGCGCCGCTCATTTCACTGCCGAGGAAACCTTCGGTTTCGCTTTTGCAGGTTTCTTCTTGGCCGATTTGTGGGTCTTCTTGTGTTTTGCGACTTTGCGTGCCGGCTGGATGGTCTGGTCGATGGTGTCCGGGTGGTTCGCGGGGCCGGTGAAAACGACGACTGGCGGCTGTGTCTCGACGGGCGGCCCCAGTACGTACTTTTGCGAATTGGAGTTCGCGAGCAGCAAGGCACGGGCCGAATCCGCCGAGTCGCCGCTGGCGACGCTACCTGCCTCCTCCTCGTTGTTATCCTCCGATGGCTTGTGCCTGTGCGAGCCGCACATTTCGTCGCGCAGATTTGCAGGTTGGGCATCGATCGGCGCCAACGCGTCGACCTTGCCGAGTGAAGGTTTGAGCCAGGTCAATGCCTGCTCATTGAATCCGTTCTCGAGCAACTGCGCGGCCTCCCGCGTGCGCGCGGCGCCGGAATGGGCACCGAGAACGATGGCGATCAGGCGCCGGCCATCGCGGGTAGCCGTGGCGACCAGATTGTAGCCGGCCGCGCAGATGAAACCCGTTTTCATGCCGTCGGCTCCGGGATAACGGTCGAGCAGCTTGTTGTAATTGTGGATCACGCGCTTGCCGTAGCGGATTGCCGAGATGTGGAAATAATCGCTGTATTCCGGAAATTCGTTGATGATCGCACGCGTGAGGATCGCCTGATCGCGCGCGGATGTAATTTGCCGGTCGTCAGGCAGCCCGTTGGGATTGACGTACGTCGTTTGGGTCATGCCGAGTCGACGCGCGTTGGCGTTCATCATCTCGGCAAACTTGTCGATCGAACCTCCGACGTTCTCGGCAATGGTCATCGCGATATCGTTCGCGGATTTGACCAGCATCATTTTAAGGGCATTATCGACCGTGACTTTCGTGCCGAGCTTAAGTCCCATCTTGGTCGGCTGCTGCGCCACCGCATCGGGCGTCACGGTAAGCAGGGTATTCATCGTGATGTGGCCATCCTTCACCTCGCGCAGCGTGGTGTAGGCGGTCATCAGCTTGGTCACGGAAGCGGGATACCAGGGGTAGGTGGCGTTTTGCGCGTACAAAACCTTGCCACTCTCCACATCGACCAAAAGCTTCGCCTCCGCCAAGGCGTAGTTCGTGCCTGACATCAACAAAAGGATCACAGTGCAGGCAGCGGTTAGCGCGCGCGGTCCGGTCATACGCAATGCCATCTTTTGTTGGACTTCACAGGTCGTGAAACTAAATTATCCAACCATGGGCCGGCTGGTAAAGGTGTCGGACAACGTGCATGGAACAATATGAGTTCCGTCCTTAATTCAAGGCGAATGAACTGCACGGAAATAGGGGAGATCTGGAGATGACCGCGGCAATCGTCGGGTGGGCCCACACACCTTTTGGCAAACTCAGCAATGAGACCGTCGAAAGTCTGGTTGTGCGGGTTGCCCGTGAGGCCCTGACCGATGCCGGGCTTGACGCCAAGGATGTCGACGAGATTGTGCTCGGGCATTTCAATGCGGGCTTCTCGGCTCAGGATTTCACAGCCTCGCTGGTTTTGCAGGCCTCGCCGGATTTGCGGTTCAAGCGCGCCACCCGCGTCGAGAACGCCTGCGCCACGGGCTCGGCGGCCGTGCATCAGGGCATCAAGACCATCGAGGCGCGCGCCGGTCGCGTCGTGCTGGTGGTGGGTGTCGAGCAGATGACAACGACAGCTGCGGCGGAAATCGGGCGCAATCTCCTCAAGGCATCTTATGTGCGCGACGAGGCCGGCATCGATGGCGGCTTTGCCGGCATCTTCGGTCAGATCGCGGGGCTTTATTTCCAGAAATGGGGGGATCAATCCGACGCGCTCGCGATGATCGCCGCCAAAAATCACAAAAACGGCGTCGGCAATCCTTACGCGCAAATGCGCAAGGATCTCGGTTACAACTTCTGCCGTACCGAAAGCGAGAAAAACCCCTTTGTCGCCGGCCCGCTTAAACGCACCGATTGCTCGCTGGTGTCCGATGGCGCCGCGGCCGTCGTGCTGGCCGACATCGATACGGCGTTGAAGCTACGCAAGGCCGTTGCCTTCCGTGCCTCGGAGCACGTGCAGGATTTTCTGCCGATGTCGAAACGCGACATTCTGAAATTCGAGGGCTGCACGCAGGCGTGGCAGCGTGCCCTCGCGCATGCCGGTCTGACGTTGGGCGATTTGTCGTTGGTCGAGACTCACGACTGCTTCACGATCGCAGAATTGATCGAATACGAAGCGATGGGTCTGACCGGAGAAGGGCAGGGCGCGCGTGCCATCGAGGAGGGCTGGACGCAGAAGGATGGGCGATTGCCGATCAACCCTTCGGGCGGCCTCAAGGCGAAGGGGCATCCGATCGGCGCTACCGGTGTGTCCATGCATGCGCTTGTGGCGATGCAGTTGACGGAGAGCGCAGGCGATTTGCAGGTGAAGAATGCTCGCTTGGGCGGCATCTTCAACATGGGCGGCACCGCGGTCGCGAATTACGTCAGCATTCTCGAGCGCATCAAATAACAATAGCGCACCCGCTTGGCGCCGGCGGGCTGCAACCTGATGTTTGTACACAAAGCAATTTTTACGCGAATGAATAAATTTTGTCGCGCGGCTAGACGTATCCGCGCCGAACGGTGTTACGATACGTCGGAATGCAACGTTTGCATACAAACGATAACGGCATTGGAGATCGGGCGGCACATGACGAATATTCCGACCGACCTTTTGCGGACGTTGGTTGCGGTCGCCGACCTGCGCAGCTTCACCAAGGCGGCTGTGTCGCTGGGGGTGACGCAGCCGGCGGTCAGCGCCCAAATCAAGCGCTTGCAAAGTTTGCTCGGGGGCGATCTGTTCGATCGTAGCGTACCGGGTGTCGCGTTTACCTCTCACGGCGAGAAGATCGTCGCTTATGCGCGGCGATTGTTATCGATCAACGATCAGATCATCGAGATCGGCGATGAAAATCACGCATCGGACCGGACTATTCATGTCGGCGCGCCCGGGGACATCGTTGCCTCGGTTGTCTCAACCATTATCGCGCGATTTCGCGCGCAACATCCGCGGGTACGTTTTGTCCTTCGCATGGGGGCGTACGAACCTTTCATCAACGATCTTCGTCAGGGCGATCTCGATCTGATCGTCGGCCTCTCGATGACCGAACCGGTGGATGCGCGGCATCTTTGGCGCGAAGAGATGTGCTGGACGCGTGGCGAGCATACCAAGCTCGACATCAACAGACCCATTCCGCTGGTCTCTTACGGCGAAAAGAGCCTCAACCGCTCCGTCGCAGTCGCGGCGCTGAAGCGGGCGGGCCTTCAATATGAGGACAGCTTTATTTGTCCGAGTTTTCTTGGGTTATCGGGTGCGGTTGCCGCCGGGCTGGGCGTTATGCCGCTCGTGCGCCGACGGGTTGCTGCGTTTGGCCTTATGCCGTGGGACGATGGTCCGCTGCCGAAACTGGATCACATCTATTGCGGAATTTACGTGCGCGAGTCCGGGGAAGGGGCATTGCTGCATGACCTCGCCGACGCAATGGGAAATCTTTTGCGTCCTGATAGCGCCACATCCACTGACTTGCTCGACGTTTTCGCGCCCTCGCATCGGCTGGTAAAGGCCCTAAGTTCCGCCGCCTAGATTTCGTATTCCTGATTGTGAGGCGGCGCTGAATATCTCTCGCGCCGCTCATGGTGCATTGCATCATTCCGCGGCGCTGCTCCGTTTTGTCGCAGCCGGACCTTCTTGCTCCGCCCGTTTAATAAACAAACGGCGCAGAACCTGGAGGTTTAATATGCGCATCAGCACACGTTCGCTTGCTGCGGCACTCGCGGGCACGTTGGCGTTGACGATGGCAAATCTGACGCCGGCTGAAGCCGCTGCAAAACATCCACAGGTAAAACAGCCGACCACGACGACGATTAGCGCTCGGCATCACTGGCACCACGGCAATGCTGCCGTTCTGGGCGCGGTCGCCGGAGTGTTCGGCACGATTGCCGGCATCGCCGCGGCGGATGCGGCCCGCGACGACTACTACGGGTACGACTATCCGTATTACGGGCCTTACTACGGCGGTTATGCCTATGCCCCGCGATATCGTTACCACCACTGGCATCATCATTGGCATCATTGGCACCATCGCTGATCGAAATTGCCAAATCGACGTGAAGAAAGCAGGCGGAACGATTTTCGCCTGCTTTCTTCGTCTATTTAGCGGGTCGCAAGCCGCCAGGCCCTGATCGAAGCGATTGCAGATCGCGTCCAGTCGCAGATCGGCCGATTTGATCTAAAAGCCGGGTGTGGTATGGGCGCGTTCGGAACGTCCGGACGCTTGGCAGGACAGTGATGGCCCAAACGGTGCAAGCCGCTCGATCGCGCTCGCTGCTCCGCCGTCTCTATAACTGGTGCATTGACGCTTCCGGAAAGCCGCATGCGCAGTGGATTCTGGCGGCGGTCGCATTTGCCGAAAGTTCGTTTTTTCCGGTACCTCCCGATATCATGCTCATTCCGATGTCGCTGGCGCGGCCGCAGCGAGCGTTCCTGCTTGCGGCGTGGTGCACGGTAGCCTCGGTCGCAGGCGGCATTCTGGGCTACGCGATCGGCGCGCTGCTCTATGACTCGGTGGGTCTTTGGCTGTTTCATATCTATGGTTACGACGGAAAGGTTGAAGCGTTTCGCGAGGCCTATGCGCGCTGGGGCGCCTGGATCATCCTGCTCAAGGGCCTGACGCCGATCCCCTACAAGATCGTGACGATTACGTCGGGCTTCGCCGGTTACAATTTTGGATTGTTCGTTCTGTTCTCGTTGCTGACGCGTGGGTTGCGTTTTTTCATACTTGCGCTGCTTCTCTACAATTACGGCGAGCAGGCCCGCGACATCATCGAAAGAAGGCTGGGTCTTTGGACATTTCTGCTCGCGGCGATACTCGTCATTGGCGCCATTGCTGCGCTATATTTGTTCTAGGCGGGTTATTTGCTTTAGCCGGGTTGTCCTCAATTCCGTCACCTCATGGCCTTAGTTGAGAATGCTTGCAGATGTTGGGCGTCGTCAGATGAGCGGCACCTTGATAACGCGACACCGTCACAGGCACGCTGCTCCCGTGCTGATTTTCGCCTGCGTTTGCGCGGGTATCCTGCTGTCGGCAATCTTGGCTGCATCGGCGCAGGAACAGGAAAACCAAAATCCGCCGGCCATAGCGAACCCGGACCGCGGAGGCTTTTTCACAGACGTCGGGCGCTGGTTCGATCAGCAGTTCGCCAAATTCAATACCGACATGAAGGACACGCAGAATCGTATCGACAATTTCGGTCGCGAAGCCGATGCGGCGGCGAAGAACAGCGCAAACGCTGCGAAGGATGCTGCCGATGCGCTGGCGCGGCTGCCAAATGCGAAAATTATTCGGATTCACAGCACGTGTGCGCTTGCGCCGAATGGTGCGCCAGATTGCGAAAGCGTAGCCATGCGGGTGTGTAAGGCGCACGGCTACCGCATTGGTAAAAGCGTCGACATGACGACTGCAGAAAAGTGCCCGGCGCGTGTTTGGGTTTCCGGCAGGTCCCCGGCACCCGGCGAGTGCACCACGGAGACGTTCGTCAGCCGCGTGCTTTGTAACTAGCCGCTGAACTCCCTCCACGATCCGGTGAAGATGCCCGGCTTGTGCCGGTCACGGGGCTGTGTTTCGGTTCCCGACCTTACTGGAGGCGCTCTTGAATCTTTTCACAAAGCTGCTCGAGCGGCAGGCGGCCGGACGACCCGTAACCGTCGGCCTGATTGGCGCGGGCAAATTCGGTGCCATGTTCCTGTCGCAGGCGCGATTGACCGCAGGCATGCACGTCGTCGCCGTTGCGGACCTCGACGTGGTGCGCGCCCGATCGCAACTGAAGACGGCGGGCTGGCCCGCCGAAGCTTACGCGGCAACTTCGCTCGATGACGCTGCCAGGAGTGGCGGAACGGCCGTGACGGCCGACGCCGAAGCCTTGCTGAGATTTCCCGGCGTCGAAGTCATCGTCGAGGCGACCGGCGTACCGGCTGCCGGCATCCACCATGCATTACGCGCGATCGACAATGGCAAACATATTGTCATGGTCAACGTCGAAGCGGACGTGATTGCCGGACCGTTGCTGGCGCGGCGGGCGAAAGCGGCCGATGTCGTTTACAGCCTCGCCTGGGGCGATCAGCCGGCCCTCATCTGCGAACACGTGGATTGGGCGCGCGCGGCGGGTTTCAGGGTGGTTTGCGCCGGCAAGGGTACGCGTTATCACCCGAGCTATCATCAATCCACGCCCGATACATTATGGGACATCCTCGATCAGTATTTGCAGATCGAGGATCGCAGCTCGATCAACCCGAAGATGTTCAATTCATTTATCGATGGCACGAAATCGGCCATCGAGATGACCGCCGTTTGCAATGCTACGGGGCTGTTGCCGCAGACGGGCGGCCTCGGCTTTCCGCCGGCAACGCGTTTCGAGCTTGCGGATATTTGCAAGCCGAAGAGCGACGGCGGCACACTGGAAAAGGCGGGCGTCACCGAGGTGACTTCGTCGGTCTACAGGGACGGCCGCGACGTGCCGCATCATCTTGCCCTCGGTACTTACGTCGTGTTTGAGGGCGACACCGAGTACGCGCGGCGCTGCTTTAAAGAATATGCGATGCTGCCGGACAGGAGCGGCAAGTATGCGGCGCTCTATCGGCCGATTCACATGATCGGACTGGAGCTTGGTATCTCGGTTGGCAGCGTCGCACTGCGACACGAACCGACCGGTGCACCAACCGATTTCCGGTCGGACGTAGTGGCGACCGCCAAGCGCGATCTTAAGGCCGGCGAAATGCTCGATGGAGAGGGCGGCTTTTGTGTCTGGGGCAAGCAAACGCCTGCCGACATGTCGCTTGCCGGCGAACTGCTGCCGCTTGGCCTCGCTCACAATGTGAAGCTCAAGCGCGGTATCGCCGCGGGCGATGCGCTCAAATGGAGCGATGTCGATTACGATCCGAACAGCCTGGCGGTAAAAGTGCGCCGTGAAATGGAAGCGGCGTTCACGCGTCCAAACACGCCGGCGATGGAGC
Organism: Pseudolabrys sp.; assembly: GCA_036278575.1. Classification (GTDB taxonomy): domain Bacteria; phylum Pseudomonadota; class Alphaproteobacteria; order Rhizobiales; family Xanthobacteraceae; genus Pseudolabrys. Next base: position 20,822 of record DASUKT010000094.1, read on the forward strand.
GTCAGGATCGCGTTTCTGTAACGTAGAAAGAGCAGCGGTGACCCGCTGCTCTTTCGGTGCCCTGGTTATGCTTTACCGCAGCGACACGCGATCACCACCGCCACGCGCAATGCCGAAAGCCGCGCCGGTCGCGCCAGCACACCCGGTGACGACGATGCCAACGGTGCCAACGATGCCACCGGTGCCCGCGATGCCATCGATGTCCGTACCAGCGGACATCCTGAATTGTCGCCGGAGCCGCCGCGTTCAAACCGGCGTTGACAGGAACCGCCTGTGCCGGAACGGACATCGCGAGTGCGCCAATTCCCGCCGCGACTGCTGCGCAAATGATTGTTCGAGCCATCTTGTCCTCCTCCTCGAATGCTTGAAGACAAGTTGCGGCAACCCGTAGATGTTCCGAAATTCATGAAGCATATTCTGCGATCAGATGACGCAATCGCGCTTGACGTCCTGCTTGCAATACAGAAAATTTTTCTCAGTCCGTGCATGAGGCGTGTGCGCCGGACAAGCGAGGGCCCGATGGCCTGTCGGATGTACAAAAGCGTACTGGCGACGATTTTATTTCTAGGGCTGGCCTTTGCGCCGGCGCGCGCCGACGACACCAAACTCACGGTGATGGTGTTCATCGGCATCCAGAATCTGCCGATCCTGGCTGCGCAATCGCAGGGCTTTTTCAAAAAACACCACCTTGCCGTCAATGTGAAGATCGCACCCGGCTCGGAGGTCATGCGCAAGGGTCTTGCCGATGGCGAGTGGCAGATCATCCATACGGCGATCGATAATGGCGTCGCCATGGCCGATGTTGCCAAGGTCGATACGGTCGCCGTCATCGGAGGCGACAACAGCTTCAATCACTTGCTGGTGCAGCCCGATATCGGCGCCGTCAAGGACCTACGCGGCAAGACCGTTATTGTCGACGCAATCAATACGGCCTACGCATTTCAGCTCTACGACATTCTAAAAAAGAATGGGCTTTATAAAGGCGACTATTCGGTCAAGTCCGTTGGCGCCACGTTCAAACGGCTGGCCTCGATGAAGGACGACAGGCAGTCGGCGGCCGCGATTCTCAATCCGCCGTTCTCGCTGCTTGCGGTCAAAGCAGGCATGAAAGACCTCGGGCCGGTATCGACGGTGATCGGACCTTACCAGGCGACGGCTGGTATTACGTTGCGCAAGTGGGCGCGGTCGCATCCGGTTGTTTTGGTGAACTATTTGCAAGCCTACATTGAAGGCCTGCGCTGGTCGCTCGACCCGAAGAACAAAGAGTCGGTTATCAAAACCTTGGTGTTGGGCCTCAGGCTTAATCCGGATCTCGCGGCCGAGTGCTACGCGCTGGTGACCGATCCGGTGAACGGCCTCGCCAGGGACGGCAAATTCGGTCTCGAAGGCTTCAGGAATGTGCTCAAGCTGCGCGCCGAATTCGAAGGCGGTGTAGTGCAACCGCCGGAGAACTACATCGATCTTTCATATTACCGAAAGGCGCTTGCCGGTCTTTGACCGTCATTCGAGCTTGATGTCGCCATCGACCTTGTGGGTCAATGCGACATCGCCGACGGTAAGCACCATTTGTGCCTTCAATGTTTCATTGCCTTTCAGCCGTCCATCGCTCAAGGCCGCGCGAATGGCTTTTTCGATTTCCTGCTGTGAGGTCACGCCGACGACCTTCAGAAATTTGCGCAGCGACATGTTCAAAGCTTCCTCGTTCATCGCGGCCTCCTCATGATTTGAAAGTGCATGATAGTTGCGTCCACAACGCGATTGAAGTGGGTTGAATAGGACGGGCAGGCCTCCAGCTTACAGAGCAATCCGCAAACAAAAGGAGTGCGGCAGATGGAAATCAAACGAAGCGGTTCCCAGCCCTCTGCCAAAGGGCCTGCGGAGTGGTTCACCGGCGTGGTGCGCGTGGATCCGCTGTTCCAGGCGCCTGATCCGGCGCGTGTGAGCGGCGCGAGCGTGACGTTCGAGCCGGGCGCCCGCACCGCGTGGCATACCCATCCGCTCGGTCAAACCCTGATCGTGACGGCTGGCTGCGGGCGGGCGCAGCGTGAGAGCGGGCCGGTCGAGGAAATCCGCCCCGGCGATGTCGTCTGGTTTCCGACCGGCGAGAAGCACTGGCACGGGGCGACACCGACGACGGCTATGATGCACATCGCCATTCAGGAAATGCTGAACGGCAAAGCGGTCGAGTGGATGGAGAAGGTCAGCGACGAGGAATACGGTGGGTGAGCGGTCGCGCTTGACGGTGCTAGAGCGAGATCCGGTCGCATTGATCACCGCTCGTCCCCGCGAAAGCGGGGACCCAGCGCAAAAATCCTGGACCTTTCAGAATTGCTCTGGATTCCCGCTTGCGCGGGAATGAGCGGAGCGTGGTTCAGCCTTAGCGGATCAAGCCCTAAGCCGCGACCGAGCGCAGGAAGCCTTCGACCTTGTCGCCAAGGATGGCCGCCGCCGCTTCCACGTTTTCCGACGCGCTCAGCACCGTCTCGGCGGAATTGCGCGTGTTGGCGACCGCGCCCGCGACCTTGTCGAGCATGGCAACCAGATCGCGCGTGCCGTTGGCGGCGCCGGCGACGTTCTGCGAGATTTCGCCGGTCGCCGCATTTTGCTGGCGAACCGAATCGGCCACGGTCGAGGTCCAGCGGTTGATTTCCTGCATGCGCTCGGTGTTGCGGCGCATGGCCTCGACCGCAATGCTTGTCGACGTCTGCACCGCGGCGATCTGCGCGGCGATCTGCTCGGTTGCCTTGGCCGTTTGCACGGCCAGTGACTTCACCTCAGTGGCGACAACGGCGAATCCTTTCCCCGCCTCGCCGGCGCGAGCGGCCTCGATGGTGGCGTTGAGCGCTAGCAGGTTCGTCTGTCCGGCGATGCTGCGGATCAGCTTGACCACGTCGCCGATCTCCTGCGCTGCCTTGGACAGGCCCGTTATCTCCTCGTTTGTTTTATGCGCCTCCGCCATGGCGCTGCGAACGAGCTCGGCCGTCTGGCCGAGCTGACGGCTGATTTCCTCGACCGAAGCGAAGAGCTCTTCGGCAGCCGAGGCGGCGGCGCTGACGTTGACGGACGATTCGTTGGAAATCGCGACCGCGTCGGTCGCCTGCTTCGAGGTGCCGCTGGACGAGGCGGACAGACTGGCGGCCGTCGAGCGCAGCGCCGACGTGCTTTCGGCGACCGTGCGCAGGACCTTTTCCACTTCGTGCCTGAATGCGGCGATGGCGGCGTCAATGGCCGCGCGCCGCTGCTCCTGTTCGGCGATGGTCGCGCGTTGCTGCTGGGCGCGCTGACGGTCGGTGATGTCTTCGTGCGTGCCGACCCAATACTTGCCGCCCAGGATCGGCTTGTTGATGACGGAGATGATGCGGCCGTCCGGCGTCTCCACCATGCGCGCGTTGGCCTCGTCCGCGGCGATCGCCTTGAGGATGTCACTGCGGTATTTCTCAACGTCGAGGTCGAGCGTTCCTTTGTCGCTCCGGTGCTTGATGAGCGCGCGCAAGGTGCACCCCGGCTTCACGACGTCGCGCGACATGCCGTAAAGGTCGATGTAGCGGTCGTTGGCGATGATCAGCTGCTCGGCGTTGTCGAACATCACGAGACCCTGCGACATGTTGTTCATGGCGATCTCGAGCATCGTGCCTTTTTCGTCGAGCAGACGATCGGCAAACGCGCTGATCAAGCTCAGGCCGAGCAGCGCGATGGCGACGCTCGCGACCACGACTGCAAGCACCGCCGGGGAGAGCGACGACGCGGCGATCGATTTTGACGGGTCGGGAACGATGTCGACCGCGCCCATCGCGGTGAAATGATGCGAGACGATCGCCAGCGCGAGGAGCGCGGCTGCGCCGGTTGCGCCGCGCTTGCCCGGCCACCGCATCGCAACAGGTAGCGCGACGGCGCCGAACAGCAAGCCCAATCCCACCGAGGCGGTGATCAGGTCCCACGACCAGTCGATGTGGCCCGGCACCTCGACCGCCCACATGCCGAGATAGTGCATGCAGGCGATGCCGGCGCCGACGATGGCGCCGCCGAGCGCCACGCTCCATCGCGCCGCACCGTAGACGGCAAAGGCAAGGCCGATGCCGGTCACGATGGCTGCCGCTGCGAGCGACACAACGGTAAGATCCGTGTCATAGCCGATGGCCACGCCCGGCATGAACGCCAGCATGGCAATGAAGTGGGTCGCCCAGATGCCAAAGCCGGTGGTTGCCGCCGCGATCGCAATCCACACCACGCGGGCCCGGCCGGCGGCCGCCCGGGCGCGGTGGAACAGACTCACGGCCGAGAAGCTGGCGATAAAGCAGATCGTGACGGCGACCGCCACGAAGCGCCAATCGTGTTGATCAGCCAGGCAAGTATAGACGCGCCACATCGGAGAATCCGCAAATTGAACAGACCTCATCTATGGCCCGATAACCATTGTTTTCGGGTTAATCGGGCGGTTTTCGAGGGTGCCTGCAGGTCTCGTGCCGGCGTTGACCTTGCGAGGTCGCCGGCTATGATCCCGGCCGCTTGCGCACGCCCCGAAAGACCGGCGACGGTTGGAACGGGTCGTACGCAGAGCCCCTGTGGCGGAATTGGTAGACGCGCCAGACTCAAAATCTGGTGGCCGCAAGGCCGTGCTGGTTCGATTCCGGCCAGGGGCACCACCCTACGCCTTCGGCTTCGGGTGGCTACGCCACGAAGTTGTGCTGGCGTAGGGTGTCCGCCGAAGCTCTAGCGAAGGCGGACGAAGCATGACCAAAGATCTTTTGATCAGGGCTCTCTCCTGGCCGGCCCTTACGGCAGCGGCCGTCGTCGCATTCGGCGGCGCGCTGACGATTTGCGGTTTCCTGTTCTTCCAATACGTCCTCGGCTACCCGCCATGCCCGCTTTGTCTCGATCAGCGCAACGCCTTCTACGTCTCGGTGCCGTTGGCCATCCTGCT
>DASUKT010000095.1:0-3797 GCA_036278575.1 Pseudolabrys sp.
CGAATCCATCATCGCGACAGCGAGCGGCGAAAACAGGAACTGTCCGAAGGAGCCCGCCGCCGTGCCGAACCCGAACGCGGTCGACCGCCACGCTTCGGGCACCAGCTTGCCGAACGCGCCGACGACGATCGTGAAGGCGCAACCGGAAAGCCCGAATCCGATCAGAACGCCGGCCGATAATGTGAGCATCGAAGGCGTTGTCGAAAAAGACATGAGATAAAGGCCGGCCGCATAAAGAGCCGCACCGATGGCCAAAACGCGTGGCGCGCCGTAGCGGTCGGCAATGGCGCCGGCAAAGGGCTGGCCAATGCCCCACAAAAGATTTTGGACCGCAAGTGCGAACGCGAAGACGTCGCGTCCCCAATGATTGGCTTGCGAGAGCGGCGTGAGAAAAAATCCGAGCGCGGAGCGCGGCCCGAAACTGACCATCGCAATCAGGCATCCGCAGCCGATAATGACGGCAGGCGTGCGCCAGCCCGGCGACGTTGCCGGCCGTTCGGTCACCTCTTGCATGGCCATGACGGTCAGTCCTGCAAATCGGCAAATCGTTCAAACTGCCGCGCCGTCCGGCGCAAAGCGGCGCACAATATCGGTTTCCGCCCTCACCCCAAAACGAATATTCGTGATCCGGCCTATTTATGCGCCGTATGATTTGCCAATTAACGGCGAAGCTATTCGATTTCCAGCCGCTTGGCTTCTGTCGCCGTGAATTTCGGATTGCCCCAGTGCGGCTCGTCGGAACCGTCACCCCATGCACGCGGGCGATAGAAGGTATGCACGCCGAGCCGGTACACCCGTTTCATTTCCGAGACCCAAGCCGGGTGAACCCAATAGGCGTGATAATGCGTGGACTTCGCCACCTCCGGCATCCAGAGTTTGCCGTCCAACATATCGGCGGCAATACGTTTCGCACGCTCCCATGCATCGGGCTCCGTGACGATATCGGGAATGCCATCACAGGCGAACGTAAACTGGCACGCGAGATGACGGCTGGCGTTTTGATAAACGACACCGCAAACATCCTTGGGATAAAACCCCGAGAAGACGCGATTCATCACGACCTGCGCCACCGCGATCTGTCCGCGCACAGGCTCGCCACGCGCCTCAAAATAGACAGCGTTAGCGAGACACTTCTCCGCCTTTGCACGGGTCTTGCCGGAAAGATGCAAGCGCTCGGCCGGCGACAGCGGCCGCTGATCCGTGCCGGTCACCTCTCCTTTGTTGGCAACCGACTCGCCCGTACTCAAGTCGTCCCCTTGATGTGGTGCAAGCGCGGTGAGTTTGACGTCCGCATCGATTGCATCGGGCCCAACGACGACCGGCGCTTCACCCGCACGCCACGGCGCGATCACCTCCTGCAGCGAACTCAGCGGATCGACGCCGAAATAAAGCTGCGCCCCGTCGGCTCCCCGCTCGGGCAAAGGCCCGGCTTTCGCAATATCGGCAGGTGGCATGTCCTTGTAGGGCACGTCGGCATCCATGGACGATGCGCGGTCGCTCCCTGCCGAGGATAGAGGCCGATCGATTTTCGGCAGCGGCTCGACGCGCCGGCCAAGATCGGGCGTGGCAGACGCAACAATGAAATCGGACGGTGCCTTCGCTTCGACGGGCGGCAAGACCTCGATCGGCGGCAACGGCGCGCGCTTGCGCGGCACCAGCACATCAGCCTTGTCCTCGCGGTTCACACTGGGGAATCGCAATGGCGCGGAGCTGTCGCCGAGGAGCAGCGCTCCGATGGATGTGGCGATATCGTTCGGATCGAAATTGGCGAGTGCATAAACCGGCGGGTGAGGAATCGACGTGCCGATCGGGCGCGGAAGGCTGAACATCTCCGCGTGAATGGTGCCAAACGGCGACGCGATCAGATGCGCGCGCGCCTGCGCGGGCCGGTGCGCAATGAGCGCGCCGAGATCCTGAAATGCCGGTTCGGTCGGGAAGAGTGCAGCTGTGAGAACACTCAAGGCGAACGGCGCAAGCTTTCGCCGAGAAATACCCATGGATCACGCCCACGCGAAACGCACGTTCCGTGTCCGCCGGACGTCACCGGCATGACGAGAATGCGACACTTTTTTTATGGACTGATTAACCTTGCGAAGGCGTTAACCGCGGCGCCCCAAGGCCCCGATGCCGCTCCCCAGCAACTCGATCGCGTGTGTCGAACTCGCGGCACAACCGTGCGGGGCGAAAAGTTAACCCTATAGCAAGCGCCCGGCGCACATAATTTAGAGAACCCGGCCAACATCGGATACGAATCTTGCCTCTCGGACTTCCATCGGTAACCACAGGTAATTTCGTAGTGCTGGCCGCAGGTCTGATCCTGTTCGTCGGCGTAAGCGTCCTTTGCCATCGATTGCGCACGCAGACCCGCTGCTTGTCGGATGCGCTGAACAACATGTCGCAAGGCCTGTGCATGTTCGACCGGCAGGGCCGCATTCTCGTGGCGAACCAGCGCTATGTTCAGATGTACAACCTTTCGCCGAAGGTCGTGCGCCGAGGCTGCAGCCTGCGCAGGCTTATCGAGCATCGAAAAGAGGTCGGCCTCTTCAAAGGCGACGTCGAGCAATATTGCCGGGATATTCTTGCCGGCATCGCCAAGGGCGAGGAAGCGGGCTTTTATGTCACCGCGGCCGATGGGCGCATTGTCCATGCGCTCAACCGCGTGACGCCCGGCGGCGGATGGGTTTCCACCCACGAAGATGTCACGGAGCAGCAGCAGGCGGAAAAAGAGCGCGCGGCGATCCGGGACCAGGAGGAGCGCCGCACCATCGTCGATATGGCGATCAGCTTATTCCGGCCGACTGTCGAAAAGCTGCTGACAAGCGTCGGCGACAGCGCCGGGAGCATGCGTTCGACCGCAAGTTCGTTATTCGGCTCGTCCGAACAGACGTCGCAACGGGCGCAAAGCGCGGTGAAGGCCTTTCACGACGCTTCCGCTAACGTAGAGACTGCCGCCGCGGCGACCGACGAGTTGTCGCGTTCGATCGCGGAGATCAGCCGTCAGCTCACGCACACGAGCAACATCGTGGGTCAGGCGACCGATGAGGCGCGCTCAACAGACGGCGAGATTGCCGGGCTCGCCGACGGTGCGCAGAAAATCGGCGACGTCGTGAAGCTCATTCGCAACATCGCCGGGCAAACGAATCTGCTTGCGCTCAACGCAACGATCGAAGCGGCGCGCGCGGGCGAAGCCGGCAAGGGCTTTGCGGTGGTTGCTTCCGAAGTCAAATCGCTCGCCGTGCAGACCGCAAAAGCCACCGAAGACATCGCCAACCACATCCTCGCCGTGCAGAACTCGACAACCGGCGCGGTGGAGGCGATCCGCCACATCGCCAGCCGCATGCGGGAGATCAACGAATACACCTCGGGGGTTGCCGCAGCGGTCGAAGAGCAAAATGCGGCGACCGGCGAAATCTCGCACAACGTCGTCAGCGCCGCGCAAGGTACCAATCACGTGGTGTCGGTGCTGGACGAGATGGCGGGCGCAGCGACCGAGACTCGTTCGTCCGCCGAAGTGGTGCTGACCGCCTCGCAAACGGTGGAGACCGCGGTATCGCAACTGCGCTCGGAAGTGGAAACGTTCCTCGCGAAAGTGGCGGTGTAGTTTTTTCCGTCGTCCCCGCGAAGGCGGTGACGACGGAACTGTTCACGCCTGGCTGGCCGCGGTCTTCCCCAGCGCCGCCTGCGCAGCCGCAAGCCGCGCAATCGGCACGCGGAACGGCGAGCAGGAGACATAATCGAGCTTCGTCTCATGGCAGAACGCGACCGAGGCCGGATCGCCGCCGTGCTCGCCGCAGATG
>DASUKT010000096.1:0-9441 GCA_036278575.1 Pseudolabrys sp.
GGGCAAACACCGGGAGAGAAAAATGGCCGTCCAGACCGCGAATCGAAATCCGCAAACGATCGAAGAAGCAAAAGCGCTCGTCGAGCATGTCAGGTCGCTGTTCTCGCCTTGGGACATCGACACGCTGATCGATGGCTTTACCGATGATTGCGTCGTACGCTTCGGCACGGTGCCCGAATTCCGCGGCCGCGAGCGCCTGCGCGATTTCTTCACGACGCGCAGCAAGCGGCAGAAGAATTACCGCCTGCGCAAGGACCTGCGCTCACTCAGCGGCGACATCATCGCCAACGTCTGGTCCGGCGAATGGGAGGATGCGGAAAGCGGCGCGCAGATGAAAGGCTTCGGCGTCGAGACCTGGGTGATGCGCGGCGGCAAGGTCGCGGTCTGGGAAGCCGCCTTCAACGTTTCGCGCGCCGACCTGACGGGCGGCGTCGGCGAGCTTCTGAAATAAGGAAACACGCAATGTCCCTTTCAATGTCCAAAGCGTCGCTTCCAAGTTTCGAGACTGCGCTTTCAGCCCTGTCTGCCGTACTGGACAAGGCCGAAAATTACGCCGGCGCCAAAAAGTTTGATTCAAGCGTGCTGGTGAATGCACGGCTGGCGCCCGACATGTTCGCATTGGCGCGCCAGGTGCAGGTCGCCTGCGATCAGGCCAAGAACGGCTCGGCGCGGCTGGCCGGCGTCGAGCCGCCGAAGTTCGAGGACAACGAGACGACGATCGCGCAACTGAAAGAGCGAATCGCCAAAACGCTCGCGTTCCTGAAAACGCTCGACTCAAAAGCGATCGACGCCTCCGCCGACCGCACGATCACATTCCCGTTGGGCCCCAAGAAAGGCGAGATGCAGGGCAGCGACTATCTCAATCACTTCGTGCTGCCGAATTTTTATTTCCACTGCACCGCCGCCTACGCGATCCTCCGTCACAACGGCCTCGATATCGGCAAGCGCGATTTCATGGGCAACATTCCGCTGAAGCTGAGCTGAGGTCTCCCGAACAGCTTCATTAGCCGCGGGCGCGCCGCACGCGCACGTAAAGCGCGCCCTCGCCGCCATGCGCGATATGGGCTTGCTCGAATCCGATCACAAAGGCGCGGAACTCCGGCAGCGCCAGCCAGTGCGGCACCTGCCGCCGCAGCACGCCGCGATCGCCGGCGCCGCGCGCACCTTTACCGGTGACGACGAGCACGAGCTTTTGCTGATACCGGCTGGCGCGACGCAGAAAGTGCAGCAGCGCCGCATGTGCATCGCTCTGCGTCATTCCGTGCAGATCGAGCCGCGCTTCGATTGCGTCGCGGCCCCTTGCGACGCGCTGTTTCATGCGCCGCCCGAGTGGCTCGAGCGACGGCGGCGCTGCCGTCGCCTTGACGGTGGCTTGCTTCGGTATGTCGATCCGCCTGGGCGCCGGCTTCGGTACCGGCTCAGGCGCGTCCTCTTCCTGCACGGAAGCGTCCGCGCGCATACTCGGCAGCGGCTCGATCGTTTTCGTGAAATGCCTCCACAACTCGCGCTCGGGGCGCGTCAATCCGCGGCGCTCGCCGTGGCGCCGGCTCATGGCCGCATGCGCGGCCTCGGTAACGGCGCGGCGCTTGCCTCTTTTTGTTCGGCCGGCGCGGCCGTACGACTCACGACGAGACTTGCCGGCTTTGGCTTCGGCACGGGGATTTTGACGTTTCCGTCGAGCCGGACCGACGCCGGCACCAGCATATAGAAATTGCCATGCTGCTTGATGCGGCCGGCAACATGCGGAACGTCTCCGCCGTGGCCGAAATAGATGTCCGCGCGCGCCGGCCCGACGATGGCTGAGCCGGTGTCCTGCGCCACCATGAGATGACGAAACGGCGTTTCAGGCTTCTCGCTCGCAATCGGCAGCTCCGCCTCGATCCAGAACGGCGTGCCGTAAACGTGCTGCGATCTGTCGACCGCAATCGAGCGCTCCGGCGTCAGCGGTATGCCTTGCGCGCCGATGCACTCGTCGTGCGCGCCGAGATCGGTTTCTTCAAAGAAGACGAATGAGCGATTCTTTTGCCGCAGCTCTTTGCCTTCTTCGGGATTGGCCTCCATCCACTCCCGGATGCGGTCCATCGACATGTCCTCACGCGAGACGATTCCGCGCTCGATCAGGAAACGGCCGACGGGCGTGTACGGCTTGCCATTGCTGGCGACATAGTTGAGGCGCAGAAGCTTGCCATTGTCGAGCTTGATGCGCGCCGATCCTTGAATTTGCGCAAAGAACGCGTCGATCGGATCCTTGACGTAACAGATCTCGAGCCCACGCCCGGCGATGGCGCCGTCCTCGATCTGCGTGCGGTCGAGGTTTGCAAAGACCGTGCTTTTGCCGGCGTCCTTGCGTGGCACGCGATAGAGCGGGACGGTGTATTCATCGCTTGGATAGCGCGAGCCCTCAAATTCGGTCTCGTAATAGCCGGTGAGAAAACCCTGCGCTTCGTCATGCGGCGCAACGCGCACGGGCTTGAAATTCGCCTCGAAGAACGCACGTGCCTGCGTGCGGTCGAGCGGTCCCGCCGCGGCCGCCCGCTCGCACACTTTGTAGAGGCCTGCATAGATCGGCCGCGCCGCGCGCACCGCTCTCCTGCTGTTGAGGATCGCCTTGCAGCTTTTCAGAAACGCCGCAAAAGCCGCCGCGTGATCGTCATCCGCCCAGCCGCTGAGCGCGGAAAACGTTGCGGGTTCGATCTGCGCGTCGTGGAGCTTCATGTGAGCGTGGGAATGGCCGTGGGAGCGCCCGTGCGCGGACGCGCCCACGGCGGCCAACAGAAGGGCAGCCGCACCGACATGCAAGGAGCGGGCACGACGCATCCGCATGCAGTCAATGCTCGCCTTCAGTGGCGACAAGCTTCCAGTTCGGATCGCGTGCAGAGACATCGCGCGCGAATGTCCATACGTCGGTGATGTCGGCCACCTTCTCCGGATTGCCGTCGATCACCTTGCCGTCTTTGTCGTGCGTCGCCGACACCAGTTGCGACACGAAACGGACCGTAATCTGCGCCGTCTTTCCATTCATTTCCGCGGCCGTGACATCCGAGGATTCGATTGCGACGAATCGGCTTTCGACCGTCTCGCCGCGTTTTTCGCGTTCGGAGATTGCCGCTTCGAAATTGTCGGCGACCTCGCGCGACAGCAGGTCCTTGAGCGTGCGCCGGTCGCCTTGCGCGAACGCAGTCACGATCATCTCGTAGGCCCCGCGCGCACCGGTAAGGAAGTGCTTGGCGTCGAACTCGCGGTCAACCGCGGCGATTGCGTCGAGCCCGGCGGCGACGGGCGACCCCGCTTCCGCAACACCTTTCCACCGCTCCGCCGGATTGACCGGTTCGGCCGCCGGCGGCGCTTTAGCGGTCGCCTCCGGCGTGCGATTGGGCAGCGCGATCACCTTTTCCGCTGCGGGCCGCGCCGGCTCGCGCGCAGACGAATAGGGATCGTAAGGCGGCCGCTCCCGTCCGGTGCGCTGGCCGAGCACGCTGCGCAAACGCAGGAAGATGAACACCGCGAGCGCCAGGAAAATGATGGTATAAATGTCGAACACGTCCCGCATGCTCTCGGCTTGTCGTTGTTGTCATCCGGCGTACCGGCGGCCGTATTGACGGCATGGCAACCGGCCCTACCGTCATTATGTAAGCGTGTAGGCGAGCCGTTCCATAGGCAAGCGCCAAGCTCTTCCGGTGCGTTTATATTTGCACCCGCTACGGCGAAGCTTAGTCGATCGTCCCAACCCCGCCAACCCGGACCTGAGTTCAAGATGAACGTGGCAAAATGGTTGCTATTGGCGATCCTGGCCCTGCCGGTCGCGGAGCTTGCCACATTTGTTGTCGTCGCATCCGCCATCGGCTTTGGGCAGGCAGTCGTTCTTCAATTGGTGATCTCGTTCGTCGGCGCGTCGGTGTTGCGCTTCGGCGGCGGAACACACATCGCTCGCGCCCGGGTGGCAATGAGCACCGGCAGCTTTCACACGCTGCAGGCGGATGCCGGCGGCGCACTCATTATGGTAGGGGGAATTCTGCTGCTAATTCCGGGGTTTATTACTGACGTCCTCGGCGTCCTGCTGCTGGTTGCGCCGTTGCGCCGCGTGCTCGGTGCGCTACTGGGACGCAGCGCCAAAAGGCCGAGCGACGGCGTGGTCGATCTCGAGCGGGACGAATGGCGGCGGGTCCCGGAGGAACAACTTGCGGATCGGCGCGATCCGGAGTCGCGGCGCTGACGACTCGCGTCCTTGTTCCGCTTTGCATGCCATGTTAGCCACTGCCGCGCGAGTTTGAGTATTCCGGAGTTTTCATGGCGACCACCAACGGCGGCCAGGCGCAGCCACAAGCCCAAGCCGCGCCGCCCCAGCTCAATGTGCTGGCGCAGTACATCAAGGATTTCTCATTCGAGAATCCGAATGCGCCCCGCTCGCTCAACCCCAGCCAGAACCAGCCCGAGATCAAGATCCAGATCAACGTCAATGCAGCACCCTTGCAGGGCAGCAGTGACGTCGAGGTCGCGCTGAAACTGGAAGGTTCCGCACAGGGCGAAGGCGGTTTGCTGTTCGGTTTCGAGCTTACCTTTGCCGGCGTGTTCCGTATTCAGAACGTACCGCAGGAGAGCATGCATCCGGTGATGATGATCGAGTGCCCGCGCCTGTTGTTTCCGTTCGCGCGCGAGATCATCGCGAACGCCGTGCGCAACGGCGGTTTCCCACCGCTGCTGCTCGACCCCGTCGATTTCGTCAATCTCTACCGCCAGCGCGTGGCAGAAAATCAGGCAAAGCAGGCGCCAACCGCGCAAGCCTGAATTTTTCAGGCCGAAAAAATCAGCCTTCGCGAGGAAGATAGTCCCGCCACAAGACGCTCTCGCCGAGCGTCGCGATAAAATCGCGATGCGCCTGACGCTCGGCATCCGTGATGCGCAAGGCAAGCGCTACAGGCCGAAGGCGAATTGCCGCACTTCCATTGCGGCCGTTGATGCCGCCTGCGCCTTTCTCGGCAAGGCCAAGCTGGGCCTGCCGCGCCCCTATCAACTCGAGATAGACTTCCGCCAGAATCTCGGCATCGAGCAACGCGCCATGTTTGGTGCGGCGTGAATTGTCGATGCCGTAACGCAGACACAGCGCATCGAGGCTGTAAGGCCCCGCCGAATGTTTGCGTCTTGCAAGCGCGATCGTATCGATCAGCCGTTCACGCGAAAATCCAGCCCGCTTGACGCGATCGAACTCTACGGAAAGGAACCCGAAGTCAAACGATGCATTGTGCGCGATCAGCGCCGAGTCGCCGAAAAAATCCAGCAACTCGTCGGCGACGTCCGCGAACAAAGGCTTGTCCTTGAGAAACTCCACCGAGAGGCCGTGCACCTTGAACGCTTCGGGCGGCATGTCGCGCTCGGGGTTGAGATAGCGATGAAACGTGACACCGGTCGGAATGCGGTTGAGCAATTCGATACAGCCGATCTCGACAATGCGGTGACCGTCGAAGGGATCGAGGCCGGTGGTTTCGGTATCGAAGACGATTTCGCGCATCGTTTAGCTTTCCATGCTGTCATCGTCCGCGAATACGGACGATCCAGTACTCCAAGCATCACCGATCATTCACGGCCAGTGTTTACTGGATTGCCCGCTTTCGCGGGCAATGACAACTAGCCCGACCGACCCTGCATCTTAGCAACACGTTCCAGGATTTCACGCACCTGTGCCCGCGCCGCCCCAAAGCCGCGTGAACTATCCACCACGAAATCTGCACGGCGCTGTTTTTCCTCATCCGGAAGCTGCTTGGTGAGAAGCTTGTTGAATTTTTCCTCGGTCATGTCCGGCCGTTCCAGCGCACGACCGCGTTGCACGTCGGCCGGCGCCGAGACGACCACCACGGCATCGCAGCGCTCGTGCCCATCTGTTTCGTAGAGCAGCGGAATGTCGAGCACGACGACCTCCGCGCCGTTACGCCGCGCCTCGGCGAGAAAACGTTCCTCCGATTTGCGGACCAGCGGATGAACGATTTGCTCGAGCTGTTTTATGGCGTCGTCGTTGCCGACGACCTGCCTTGAAAGCTTCGCGCGATCGACTTTGCCGTTTGCCGTCGAGCCCGGGAATGCCGCTTCGATCGGAGCAACCGCCTCCCCCTCGTAAAGCCGGTGCACAACCGCATCGGCGTCGTGCACGGGAACGCCCTCCTCCGCGAAGAATTTCGCCGTGGTTGATTTTCCCATGCCGATCGAGCCGGTGAGGCCGAGAATGAACATAGTAACGATCCTATCTCCGTCATCCTGAGGTGGCGACCGAAGGTCGCCCTCGAAGGATGGCGGCCATCACCCTTCGAGGCTCGCCCAAGCGGCTTCGCACCTCAGGGTGACGGAGAAATTCATCCCGCAATCACGCCTTGCTTGCGGAGAAAATCGAGCAGCGGCAGCAGTGGCAGTCCCAGTATCGTGAAATAATCTCCCTCGATACGCTCGAACAAATGTATGCCCGCGCCTTCGATCTGATAGCCGCCGACGCTCCGGAGCGCCGTTTCACGGGCAAATTCCAGGTAATTATCGAGGTAGGCGTCATCGAAATCACGCATCGTCAACTTCGCCGTATCGGCGTACTCGAACAGCACCGCGCCATCGCGCACGACGGTAATCGCCGAATGCAGCTCATGCGTTTTGCCGCACAGCGCGCGTAGCTGCTTGCGCGCATCGTCCCGATCCGCCGGCTTATCGAAACGATGTTGGCCGAGCGCCAGGGTTTGATCGGCGCCAAGCACCAGCCGCCCCGGCAGCGGGCCGGACACTGTGAGCGCCTTTGCGCGCGCCAGCAGCGCCGCAGCTTCACGTGCGCCGAGCGGGCCTGCTTCCCTTTCGACGGCGCGTTCGTCGATTTGTGCCGGGCGAATTTCGATACGCAGTCCGGCTGCGGCGAGGATCTTGCCGCGCACCTCGCTTCTCGAGGCAAGCACCAGCGGCAGTGATGAAAGCCAGAGAGCCATCGATCATCCCGCCGGCTGCCGGCGGCGATCGCTGAGCAGCCGCATGACGGCTGCGGCGGTCTCCTCGATCGAACGGCGGGTGACGTCGATCGAGGGCCACTCATGTTTCGCGCACAGCTTGCGCGAATAGGCGATCTCCTCCGCGACCGCCGCCTTGTCGATGTACTGATCGTCTTCGCGGTGCGCCCTAAGTCCCAGCAGGCGATTTTCGCGGATCTGCACAATCCGCTCCGGGCTGGCGTAAAGGCCGACCACAAGCGGGCGCGTGAGTTTCTCGATTTCAGGAGAAAGCGAAACGCTCGGCACCAGCGGCACGTTGCCGGTCTTGATGCCGCGGTTGGCGAGATAAATCGAAGTCGGCGTTTTGGATGTGCGTGAAACGCCGACCAGGACCACGTCGGCCTCGTGCAGACCTTCGGCATGCTGTCCGTCATCGTGCAGCATCGTGTAGTTGAGCGCGTCGATGCGCTGGAAGTATTCGGCATTCAGGACATGCTGCGCGCCGGCCCGGTGCATCGTTTCGGTGCCGAGATAGGCCTGGAACACGCGCAAGACCGGACCGAGAATCGACATGCACGGCAGGCCGAGCTCGCGGCAGCGCTCTTCCAGAATACCGATCAGATCCTCCTCCAAAAGCGTGTAGAGCACCAGCCCCGGGGCTTCGCTGATCTCAGCCAGCGCATGGTCGAGCTGCTTGCGGCTGCGGACCATCGGATAAAGATGTTCGACCGGCGCGACGTTGGCGTATTGCGCCGCGGCCGCGCGCGCGACCGTAATCAGGGTTTCACCGGTCGCATCGGAAACCAGATGAAGGTGGAAATAGCCTGTGTCCGGCATCTGTATAGGTCGAGGATGAATTGTGGAAAGCACTGGAGAAAGGCACGCCTTTCCGCCAAGCGCAAGGCGGAAGGATGGTCCGTTCGGATTCCTGTCCACATACGTGCCCTCGGGATGAGAATCGGCTGTTTGGTATCGAGTGCCGTTAACATGTGGATTGGGTCTGGGGAAATATCCGGTAAAACACGAGAAAGCGGCTTTAAATGGGTACTTCCAGCCGGCGATCCCTGAATATATCTACGTCCCGATTTCCTATGCTTCTATGGCTTCCGGTGGAAAGCATGTGAATTGAAAGGTATGAGTCAATTCAACGGCGTAACAGAATCTACAACGAGTCTTATAAGATTAGATGGAAGAAAGAGTTCGCTCCGACGGTGCTGTGAGTAAGCCGGTAATCGAGGTCCTGAGTGGCAAGGCTCAGTCGCGGCCGCCGGTATGGATGATGCGGCAGGCCGGACGCTATCTGCCGGAATACCGCGCGGTACGTGAGAAAGCAGGAAGCTTTCTCGATCTCTGCCTTAATCCGGAGCTGGCGGCAGAGGTCACGCTACAGCCGGTGAGGCGCTTCGGCTTCGACGCCGCTATTTTGTTTTCCGATATTCTGATCGTACCGCTGGCGCTTGGCCGCAAGGTTGAATTCGTTGCAGGCGAAGGACCGAAGCTCGATCCATTGCCGGATGGTGAGGCGGTCCGGTCGTTGCGCAATGTTGCCGACGAGAAAATTTTTGCGCCGATCTATGAAACGGTGCGGAACGCCAAGGCAGCGCTTGATGCAAAGACTGCGTTGATCGGATTTTGCGGCGCGCCATGGACCGTCGCAACCTATGTCGTAGCGGGCGGCGCAACGAAAGATCAGGCGCCGGCCCTTCGTTTTGCGACGGAGGAAACGCGAGACTTCGCACAATTGATCGATATCCTGACGGAAGCGTCGATCGGTTATCTTGTCGGCCAGCTGAAGGCCGGTGCCGAAGTTTTGCAGATTTTCGACACATGGGCGGGCGTATTGCCCGAGGAGCAATTTGAGCGATGGTCCATAGCTCCGACGAAAAAAATTATCGTCGGTGTCCGCGCTCGGATTCCGGATGCGAAATTCATCGGTTTTCCGCGTGATGCGGGAAGGTTCCTGCCACGCTACGCCGAGCAAACCGGCGTCAATTGCATTGGCCTCGATTGGAACGTGGGACTGGATGAGGCGCGTGCCGTGCAGCGGCACGTGCCGGTGCAAGGAAACTTGTCGCCGGAAGTGCTGCGTGCCGGCGGCGACCAACTCGATCGCGATGTCGATGCGATCATGTCTGCTCTTGCGGACGGCCCTTTCATTTTCAATCTCGGCCACGGCATTCTGCCCGACACACCCATTGCACATGTCGAGCGTATGCTCAGGCGCGTGCGTGACTAGTTCTTTCTGTCATCACCGGGCTTGTTCCGGTGACCCCGCCTGGGAAGGCGTGGGACCTGAAATTTCATCGATAATTAATTCGCGAATAATTCGCGCCGCGGGGGGCGACTTACAAGGAAAAATGGACATAGGATGCGGCCATAAACTTGAGCGTGCCTAAGCGGGAGGGCCGGGACGGAAGGGCGTTTACGCCCGTCTTCGACGTGCTATGCCCGGCCACGACACAGGACAAAGCGCTGCATGTATCTCTGGATA
>DASUKT010000097.1:0-9946 GCA_036278575.1 Pseudolabrys sp.
TGGTGCAGAACCTCGAAGAGGGCCAGGTCATCGACGGCGTGGTCAAGAACATCACCGATTACGGCGCCTTCGTCGATCTCGGCGGCATCGACGGCCTGTTGCACGTGACCGACATCGCTTGGCGCAGAGTCAATCACCCGACCGAGGTGCTCAACATCGGCCAGCAGGTGAAGGTCAAGATCATCAAGATCAATCACGAGACGCACCGCATCTCGCTCGGCATGAAGCAGCTGCTCGACGATCCGTGGCAGGGCATCGAAGGCAAATTCCCGGTCGGCGCGCGCTTTAAGGGCCGCGTGACCAACATCACGGACTATGGTGCGTTCGTCGAACTGGAGCCGGGCATCGAGGGCCTGATCCACGTTTCCGAAATGTCGTGGACCAAGAAGAACGTTCATCCGGGCAAGATTGTCTCGACCTCGCAGGAAGTCGAGGTGCAGGTGCTCGAGGTCGATCCGGTCAAGCGGCGCATTTCGCTCGGCCTCAAACAGACGATGCGCAATCCGTGGGAGGTCTTCGTCGAAAAACATCCGCCCGGCTCGACCGTCGAAGGCGAAGTCAAGAACAAGACCGAGTTCGGTCTCTTCCTCGGCCTCGACGGCGACGTGGATGGCATGGTCCATCTCTCCGATCTCGACTGGAAACGTCCGGGCGAGCAGGTGATCGAGGAGTACAAGAAGGGCGACATGGTGAAAGCGCAGGTTCTCGACGTCGACGTCGAGAAAGAGCGCATCTCGCTCGGTGTGAAGCAACTCGCTGGCGATCCAATGGCATCCGGCGCGGCGGGCGAGCTGAAAAAGGGCTCCGTCGTGACCTGCGAAGTCACCAAGATCGAGGAGAACGGACTCGAGGTGAACATCGTCGGCACGGAGCTTTCCGCCTACATCAAGCGCGGCGATCTCGCGCGCGACCGCGGTGATCAACGTACCGACCGTTTCCAGGTCGGCCAGAAGTTCGACGCGCGTGTCACTCAGTTTGACCGCAAGACCCACAAAGTCGCCGTGTCAATCAAGGCGCTCGAAGTTGCCGAGGAGAAGGAGGCCATTGCGCAATACGGCTCCTCCGACTCGGGTGCGACGCTCGGTGACATTCTCGGCACTGCGCTCAAGCAGCGCACCGAGAAAGAGAAGGCGGAAGAGGAATAGCTGTTTCGATCTTGCCGCGCCCAGTACCCCCGCCGAGGATTGTGGGGCTGCCGGGCGCGGACCTATATTTCGACAAATTTGATTCGTTTGTGTTCGGTGTGGATTAACGGCGTGCCGATAAGCACGTGTCCGGTCAACCCAGAATGAACGGGAGCGCAAGGTCATGTCGCTCGACGCCGACAGCATCGTCGACCGCCGCCGCATGCGGCGGAAACTCACCTTCTGGCGCACAACCGCCGTCATCATTGCGGTGCTCGCCATTGTAGGCGCCGGAGTCGTGCTTGCGCCGCGCGCGGGGGTTCTGCGCGGGCACGGGGCGGGTTATATCGCCCGCATCAAGATCGAAGGTTTGATCCGCGACAATCAGGAGCGGGTCGAGGCGCTGGACCGGCTTGCGAAATCGAGCGCGCGGGCCGTGATCGTGCACATCGACAGCCCCGGCGGAACGACAGCCGGTTCGCAGGAACTGTTCGATTCGCTGCGTGCGCTGCAAGCGAAAAAGCCGATGGTCGTCGTGGTCGACGGGCTAGCCGCATCGGGCGCCTATATTGCCGCCATGTCGGCCGATCACATCATCGCCCGAGATACTTCCCTTGTTGGCTCGATCGGCGTCTTGTTTCAGTTCCCGAACTTCTCCGAAATCATGAAAACCGTCGGCATCCAGATGGAGGAGATCAAGTCCTCGCCGCTCAAGGCTGCTCCGAATGGGTTCGAGCCGACCAGTCCCGAGGCCCGCGCGGCAATCGATTCCCTCGTCAAGGATTCCTATGCCTGGTTCAAAGGTCTGGTGAAGAACCGCCGGCATATGGACGATGAGCAGCTCACGCGCGTTTCCGACGGCCGCGTGTTCACAGGCAGGCAGGCCGTCGGCCTCAAGCTGATCGATGCGCTTGGCAATGAGAAAACCGCCTTGGCGTGGCTGCAAAGCGACAAAAAGGTGCCCGCCAGCACGCCGGTTCGCGATTATTCGCTCAAACCGCGGTTTGGCGATCTGACCTTTCTGCACGTTGCGGCCTGGATGTTTGAGGCCGTTGGCCTGAAAACGCTGGCGCAGCGCACGGAAGCATGGAGCGCCATCCAGGCCGTCGAGCGGCTGAACCTTGACGGGCTTTTGGCGCTTTGGCACCCTTCATCGTCCAACTGAAGGTGGCGTCTTATGATCAAGTCAGAGCTGGTCCAACACATCGCCACCCAAAACCCGCACCTTTATCAGCGCGACGTGGAAAACATCGTCAATGCGATCCTCAATGAGATCACGGCGGCGATGGCCAAGGGCGACCGCGTCGAGTTGCGCGGGTTCGGGGCATTTTCCGTGAAGCATCGTCCGGCCCGCACCGGCCGCAATCCGCGCACAGGCGCGCATGTCTCCGTCGAGCAAAAGTCCGTCCCGTTCTTCAAGACCGGCAAGGAAATGCGCGAGCGGCTCAACAAGAACGGAGCGGCTTGAGCGTCCGGTTCACGCATTCAGCCGAGATGCTATTGTTATGGCCGGGCATAGCCCGTCGAAGACGGGCGTAAGCGCTCTTTTGTCCCGGCCATTTCCATTAGCGAGGGCTTGAACGGTGTTCCGCAAAGTCGTTTTGGCCGTGATCCTGGTCCCGCTGGCGGTGGTCCTGATCGCGTTTGCGGTGGCCAACCGGCAAGCCGTTACGGTCTCTTTCGATCCCTTCAGCGCCACGCACCCGGCCTATGCGGCGAGCCTCCCGTTATTCGGGCTCATTTTCCTGTTGGTGATAATCGGCGTGATTATTGGCGGCATCGCAGCTTGGCTTGGGCAGTACCGCTATCGCCGCGCGGCGCGCACGCTCAATGCCGAGGTTCGGCAACTGCATGAGGAAATCGATTCCATGCGCCGACGTTTTGCGTCGGATGCCGCGCCGGCGAGGCAGGCGCACCCCGCACTAACCATTCCGCCGCCGATCCCCTGATCGATTGTCCGGGCGGCCTTTGCGGGCTGGGGAAGAAGCGGCTAGAACCCGCCCCAGAATGTCATTACTGGTCAAAATATGTGGTTTGCGGACGCCGGAGGCGCTCGATGTGGCGCTGGAATCGGGCGCCGATCTGGTCGGTTTCGTGTTCTTTGCACCCAGCCCGCGCCATCTCGGACTGCCTGCGGCGCGCGAACTTGGGCAGCGTGTGCGTAACCGTGCAGGAAAAGTAGCGCTTACCGTCGACGCGACCGACGAGATGCTATTCGACATTGTCGAGGCGTTAAAGCCGGATGCGCTGCAACTGCACGGCAGCGAAACGCCGGAACGCGTATCAACCGTGCGCTCGCGCTATGGGCTACCGGTAATGAAGGCCCTCCCAATTGAGACGCGCTCCGATCTTTCGCCGATTCGTTTATACGCCAAAGTCGCCGACCGCATTCTGTTCGACGCGCGCGCTCCGCAGGACGCCACGCGTCCAGGAGGGCTCGGCAAATCTTTCGATTGGACGCTGCTGAAGAACATCGACCCGGAAATTTCGTTCATGCTGTCCGGCGGGTTGGATGCGCGAAACGTTGCGGATGCGCTGCGCGTCACGCGCGCGCCTGCGGTCGATGTCTCGTCGGGCGTCGAACGCAAGCCGGGCGTGAAGGACCTCGACAAGATCCGCGCCTTCATCCGCGCCGCGCGCCAGACGGATGTCATGGACCTCGGTGCGCCGAATGTCGTGAGCCGCGCATGACGGTGCAGCAGCCAAACTCATTTCGCACCGGCCCGGACGAGTGCGGACACTTCGGCATCTATGGCGGCCGCTTTGTCGCCGAGACGCTGATGCCGCTCATTCTCGATCTGGAAAAAGCTTATACGGAGGCGAGAGCCGATCCGAAATTCCAGAAGGAGATGGATGCTTACCTTGCGACCTATGTCGGGCGCCCATCGCCGCTTTATTTTGCGGAACGCCTGACCACGCATTGCGGCGGCGCCAAAATCTATTTCAAGCGCGAGGAGCTCAATCACACCGGCGCGCACAAGGTGAACAATGTGCTCGGCCAGATCATGCTGGCGAAACGCATGGGCAAGACGCGCATCATCGCCGAGACCGGCGCCGGCATGCACGGCGTTGCCACGGCCACATTGTGCGCGAAATTCGGGCTGCCATGCATTGTCTACATGGGCGCCATCGACGTCGAGCGGCAGAAGCCGAACGTGCTGCGCATGAAGATTTTGGGCGCGGAAGTGCGCGCGGTCGAATCCGGTTCGCGCACGCTCAAGGATGCAATGAACGAGGCGTTGCGCGACTGGGTAACAAACGTGTCCGACACGTTTTACTGCATCGGCACAGTGGCTGGGCCGCATCCGTATCCGGCGATGGTGCGCGACTTTCAGTGCGTCATCGGTCGCGAAACGCGCGAGCAGTTGCAGGCCGCCGAAGGCCGGCTGCCGGATTCGCTCATCGCCTGTATCGGCGGCGGCTCCAATGCCATGGGCCTTTTCCACCCGTTTCTCGACGAGCGCGCGATCGAGATTTACGGCGTCGAAGCCGCCGGCCATGGATTGAAATCGGGCAGGCACGCGGCCTCTATCGCGGGCGGAAGGCCGGGCGTCCTGCACGGCAATCGCACCTATCTGCTGATGAATGGCGACGGGCAGATCGACGAAGCGCATTCGATTTCCGCCGGCCTCGATTACCCCGGCATTGGACCTGAGCACGCCTGGCTCAAGGACATGGGTCGCGTGACGTTCTTGTCGGCAACCGATGATGAAGCCGTCGCCGCATTTCAGCTGTGCAGCAAACTTGAAGGTATTATCCCGGCGCTCGAGCCGGCGCATGCGCTCGCCAAGGTGCTCGAGCTCGCGCCGCAAAAGCCGAAGGATCATTTAATGGTGGTCAACCTCTCCGGCCGCGGCGACAAGGACCTCGATTCGGTCGCGCGGTATCTGGAGCGCCGGTCCTAGCGGTTAGCAGCGGGGCTTGGCGCCGCTGCCGAGGATCGCCGGAAGCGGCACCAGATAATCCGCGCCATCGCGCGGCAGGCTGCGCAGCACACCGTCGAGATAGTCATGTATCGCCTCGCGTTCGCTCGCGCTCTGCGCCGAAAGCACCGCGCGCGAGCGCACCGCGCCCTTGAGCACCGCATTCGTGATGTCGCTCGGCTCACGCACGCGCCAGTCCTGTTTGAGGAAGTGTGTCTTCACGTCGGCGAAGCCGGTCTCGGATAACGCGGCCGCCATTTTCGGTTCGCTGCCGAACTGGAAGAAATCGGCGCCGTGCGGCAGCGGCACATTGAGGTGGCCCTTGGCGCGCACGCCGGCATAGATCAGACCGAAGCCGTTATGCGGCGTCGCCGCTTCCCATACGCTCACGGCAACGTGGCCGCCGGGGCACAGCACGCGGCGCATCTCGCGCAGCGCCTGTTCGGGGTCCGGCACATGCATCAGGCCGTAGCCGCACACGACGGCGTCGAACGAATTGTCGGGGAACGGCAGCGCCTGCGCATCGCCCGGCGTGAACTCGGCCTGCGGCACCAGGCGCTTCGCCAGCGCCGTCACCGCCGCGAAGTCCAGGCCAGTCGCCCGCGCTCCGCGCGCGATCGTGCCTTGCGCCAGCATCGCCGGGCCGCAGCACACGTCGAGCACGCGCATGCCGGCGCTGACGCCGGCGGCGTCGAGCGCCGGGCCGACCGTCTGGCGCGACACGCCGCCAAACGCATCGTCGTAGCCGGCGATGTTCTCGTTCCAGCCGGCTTCCTCGAACGCCCGGAATTCGGCCGGATTGTTGGATTTCTCGATTGCCATGACATGCCCCCGATAGTCACGACATTCCGCAGCGATCCTGCATGAGCCGGATCGGCCCGGCAAGCGCTGGTGCACCGGCGCGGCGAAATGCTACAGCTTCTTGCGCATGACGACCCGCATCGACAAACGCTTCGCCGATCTCAAGCGCGAGGGCCGTGCCGCGCTGGTGACGTTCACGATGGCGGGCGACCCCGATTACGAGACCGCGCTTGCGATCGCGAAGGTGCTGCCGAAAGCCGGCGCCGACGTGATCGAGCTTGGCATGCCGTTCACCGATCCGTTGGCCGATGGCCCCGCAATTCAGGCTGCGGGTGTGCGCGCACTCAAAAGCGGCCAGAACATGAAGAAGACGCTGTCGCTGGTGCGCGAATTCCGTAAGGCCGACGACACGACGCCGATCGTGCTGATGGGCTATTACAATCCCATCTACATTTACGGCGTCGATAAATTTCTCCAGGATGCAAACGCTGCCGGCGTCGACGGCTTGATCGTCGTCGATCTGCCGCCGGAAGAGGACGAAGAGCTTTGCGTGCCGGCGCTGAAATCAGGTTTGAACTTCATTCGCCTGGCGACGCCGACGACGGACGACAACCGCCTGCCGGCGGTCCTGAACAATACATCGGGGTTCGTCTATTACGTGTCGATCACCGGCATCACGGGCGCGGCTGCGCCGGACAGCAGCAAGGTCGCAACCGCGGTTGGGCGCATAAAACGGCATACGAAACTGCCGGTCGCGGTCGGCTTCGGCGTCAAAACCGCGGCCCAGGCCCGCGCCATTGCCGAAGGCAGCGATGGCGTCGTCGTCGGCTCTGCGCTTGTCGATGCGTTACGAAGAAGTCTTGATGATCGCGGCAAAGCGACCGGCACAACCGTCAGGGCGGTTAGCGATCTTGTCGCGTCACTTGCGGACGGCGTCCGTGCCGCACGGCGGGTGACTGCGAAAAACTAGGGGCATCTGCGTCATAGCGCGCACAAGCGGGTAATCCAGTGAGTATAGGGGGACCAAGGTGGCACCGCGAACAATTGCTACTTATCTTTGAGGATACTGGATCATCCGCTTTCGCGGATGATGACGGTGGAATGGGAACAAACCCATGAACTGGATCTCCAACGTCGTTCGGCCGAAGATCCGCAGCTTCCTGCGCCGGGAAGTGCCGGAAAACCTCTGGATCAAATGCCCGGAGACCGGACAACTCGTCTTCTACAAGGACGTGGAGGCCAACCAGTTCGTTATTCCAAGCTCGAACTACCACATGCGCATCAGTGCATCGATGCGTCTGAAGTCGCTGTTCGACAATGGCGAGTTCGAGGACGTTCCGACGCCTGAGGTGCCGATCGATCCACTCCGGTTTCGCGACGAGCGGCGTTACGCCGACCGGCTCAAGGACGCACGCACCAAGACGGGGATGCAGGACGCCGTGAAGATCGGCGTCGGCCCGCTGGAAGGCCTGACGGTTACTGCCGCCGTTCAGGATTTCGATTTCATGGGTGGCTCGCTCGGCATGGCGGCCGGCGAGGCCGTCGTTGCCGGCCTCGAGACGGCTGTGAAGCGGCAGACGCCGTTCATCATGTTTGCGGCGTCGGGCGGCGCCCGCATGCAGGAAGGCATTCTCTCGCTGATGCAACTGCCGCGCACGACGGTCGCCGTGCAGATGCTGCGTGAGGCAAAGAAGCCTTACATCGTCGTGCTGACGAATCCGACCACCGGCGGCGTGACCGCCTCCTACGCGATGCTGGGAGACGTGCACATTGCGGAGCCGGGAGCGCTTATCGGGTTTGCCGGGCCGCGCGTGATCGAGCAGACCATCCGCGAAAAACTGCCGGAAGGGTTCCAGCGCGCGGAATACCTTGCCCGCCACGGCATGGTAGACATGGTCGTGCATCGGCACCAATTGCGTGCGACGTTGGCCGAGCTGTGCCGTCTGCTCACGAAAGCGCCTGCCGGTGGCGGGCAGCCGCAGGCGCGCCTGCCTATTCCGGCGCACGCTTAATTTCTCCACATTGTCATGGACGGGCTTGACCCGGCCGTCTCGCTCAGGAAGGCAAAGCCGTGCCACATATGCCGGGATTGCCGGCGGGAGCTTGTGTTCCGGCCTGGTGGTGACAACGTAATGCCATGACTCCGATCGATTCCATCGTCGCGCGGCTCACTGCGCTGCATCCCAAGCGCATCGATTTGTCGCTTGACCGCATGCAGCGCCTTCTTGCCGCGCTCGGTAATCCGGAACGCAAGCTGCCGCCGGTGATTCACGTCGCGGGCACGAACGGCAAGGGTTCAACCGTTGCCTTCTTGCGCGCCATTTTGGAAGCGGCGGGATTGCGCACACACGTCTATACATCGCCGCATCTCGTCCGGTTCAATGAACGCTTCCGCCTTGGCGCAAAAGGACAAGGCGAACTGGTTTCGAACGAGGAGCTTTCTGCAACGCTGGAGGAATGCGAGCGGATCAACGCCGACGCACCGATCACGGTGTTCGAAATTACGACCGCGGTCGGCATGGTGTTGTTCGCGCGCCACCCGGCCGACGTGATGGTAATGGAAGTCGGGCTCGGTGGTCGTCTCGATGCCACCAATGTTATCGACGCACCGTTCGCCTCGGTCATTACGCCGATTGCGATCGATCACACGGATTTCCTCGGAGACACGCTCGAAAAGATTGCGTTTGAGAAGGCCGGCATCATCAAACCCGGTGTGCTCACCGTTGCGGCCGCGCAACCACGTGATGCTCTCGCAGTCATCGAGCGGCAGGCGGCGCGATGGCGCGCGCCGCTGAAGATCGCCGGCGAGGACTGGACCGCGACGGAGGAGCGCGGCCGTCTGGTCTATCAGGACGAAGCGGGTTTGCTCGATTTGCCGGCGCCGAAACTTTACGGCCGGCATCAATTCGAAAATGCGGGCGTCGCCATTGCGACGCTGCGGGCGCTCAAGCCGCTGAAAGTCCCGCCCGCGGCCTACGAAGCGGGAATGGTGAAGGTCGAATGGCTTGGGCGCATGCAACGGCTTGCGCAGGGCCGGCTCGTCGAGCTCGCGCCTGCCGGCAGCGAGCTCTGGCTCGACGGCGGGCATAATCCGGACGGCGGCCGCGCGACCGCGGCGGCACTCGCCGATCTTGAAGAGCGCGTGTCGCGGCCGCTCGTCATCATCGTCGGGATGCTGTCGACCAAGGATTGCACCGGGTTCTTGCGCAATTTCACCGGTCTTGCGCGACGGGTCATCACGGTGCCGGTGCCGAATGCGGAAAAAGGATTGCCGGCCGAAGCCGTCGCCGACGCAGCGCGCGCCATCGGGCTTGCGGCAACAAGCCGGGACAATCTCGATTCTGCGCTCGATGCGGTGCGCAAGCTCGATCTCGAACCTCCGCCGCGCATTCTGATTACCGGATCGCTTTATCTCGCCGGCGACGTGCTGCGCGAGAACGGCACGTTGCCGCTGTAGTGGTGTGTTGTCCCGGCCTGGCGCCCGGAGGGCGCGCGAGCCAGAACCCATATTCCGCAGTCGATCGATAGGGCACCGCGTATGGGGTCCTCGCCTCCGCGAGGACGACAACAACTTACTTCAACAACTTCGCCAAATTCGCTTTTTTCTGATGCACCTGCTCCATCGTGCACTGCTTTGGCGATTTGTCGGGACGCCAGCGCATGAGGCGCGTGCCGTGGCGGAAGCGATCGCCGGTGAAATGGTCGTAGCAGACTTCGACAACAAGTTTCGGCTTGAGCGGCTGCCATTCCGCCGAGCGCTTCGTCGACCAGCGGCTCGGTCCTCCCGGTTTATTGCCGGCGAATCCGGGCGGCGCGATCAGTTTCTCGAGCTTTGCAGTAAGCGCCTTCTTCTCGTCGGCTTTGATTGTCGATGTGAATCCGACATGATTGAGCAACCCCTTGTCGTCATAAAGCCCGAGTAACAGCGAGCCGACGACGGCCTTGCCTTCGTTGTAGCGGAAACCGCCGACCACGCAGTCGGCGCTGCGAAAGTTCTTGATCTTCTGCATGCCGCTGCGCTCGCCCGAGCGATAATCGGCCGTGCGGTCTTTAGCGACGATCCCGTCCAGATTTGCGCCGACGCCTTTCAGCCATTTG
>DASUKT010000098.1:0-8630 GCA_036278575.1 Pseudolabrys sp.
GCCGTGCTCGGCGCGCCCGCCAATCTCAACGTGCTGACGACCTATATCTTCAAGCTCACCAACTGGTCGCCGCCGCTTTACAACACCGCAGCGTCGGTTGCGATCCTGCTGATGGTCGTCACCGCCCTGCTCGTTTATGCCCAACAAAAGGTTCTAAGCGGCCGCAGCTACACCACTGTTGCGGGGAAAGCCTATCGCCCGCGCAGCCTCGATCTCGGGCCGTGGCGCTGGGTGACGCTTGGGCTGGCGGTGATTTACCTGATCGTCGTCGTGCTGCTGCCGCTGTTTGCGCTGATCGTCGCAGCCTTCCGGAAATTCATGTTCATCCGCGACATCGCAAGCCTGTTCGATATGCGGATGTACTCCCTCGTGCACTTTCACGCGATCTTCGACAATCCGCTCACCTTCAATTCCATCTACAACGCGGTCGAGGTCGGCATCGTGACGGCATTCGCCGGCGGGGCCCTTGCCTTTGCGATCGGTTACACGATCCATCGCACACAGCTAGCCGGGCGGCGCTCGATCGACGTGCTCTCGACGCTGCCGGTCGCGATACCCGGCCTGGTGATCGGCGTCGCCTATTTGTGGGCATGGATCGGCGTTCCGGGCGGACTCTACGGCACCATCTGGATTCTCGCGCTCGCCTTCATCGCGCGTTTCATGCCGGATACGGTGAAATCGCTGTCCACTTCGTTTCTGCAAATCCACCGCGAGCTCGAGGAAGCGGCGTGGATCTGCGGCCGCGGCATGCTCTCGACCATCCGCACAATCGTGCTGCCGCTGGCAAGCCCCGGCGTGATCGCCGCAATGACTCTTCTGTTCGTGCTGGCGATCCGCGAGCTCGGCTCCTCGCTCTTCCTTTACACCAGCAACACCATGGTCATGTCGGTGCTGCTGCTCGACTATTACGAAGGCGGCAATCTCGGCAAGACGGCCGCTTTCAGCCTGGTGCAGATGGTGCTGCTTGGCTTCTTGATCGGCGGCGCAACCTGGCTGTCGCGTGGCGCGGCCCAGGGAAGTGTCGCCCGCTCCGGATGATGAAATGAAAACAGGGAGGTTATCGATGCAGCGAAGAAAATTCCTGAAACTGGCCGGCGCCACCGGCGCGGCGCTGGCGCTGCCGCGCGTGGCGTCGGTCGCGCAGCAGGCCGGCGAATTCGGCTCGCCCGAATTGATCGCGGCCGCAAAGAAGGAAGGCGGCCTCGTCTACTACACGGCGAACTTCGCCGAGGTGGAGCAGCGGGTCATCAACGCCTTCAACAAGCGGTTCCCCCAAATCAAGGTTTCGATGGTGCGCGCGCCGGGCGGCCAGCTTATTACGCGCGTGAAGACCGAGGTCGCGGCCGGCAAGCTCTCCGCCGACGTGGTCGATCATTCCGACCGCGCACTGATGAAGCCGCTGGTGGACCTTTTCCAGGAGTACGCGCCACCGAACGCCGCCGACTACAATCACGATGCGCAGATCGCGCCGCACATGTGGCCGCGCGCGACGCTGGTGTGGTCGATCGCGTACAACACCGAGCTGGTGAAAGATCCGCCGAAGTCATGGATGGACCTGACCAACAAGAAATACGACAAGATGACCTCGCAGGTGATCGCGGCCTCCGGCGGCACCACCTGGACGCGCATCCTGTTCGAGAAGCAGGTGCTCGGCGCCGACTACTGGAAGAAGCAGGCGGCGACGCATCCGACGCTCTATCCCTCGGGCGCGCCGATGTCGGATGCGATGGTGCGCGGCGAAACCGTCATGGGGCCCCTGCTCTACAATGCGATCTATCCGAAGCAGAAGGACGGTGCGCCGATCAAGATTTTCTTCCCGCCGGAGGGCGCGCCGGTCAATCCTTACGCGACCGGCATCCCGAAGACGGCCAAGAACCCGAATGCGGCCAAGCTCTTCCTGAACTGGTGCATGTCGAAGGAAGGCCAGACCTTCATGATCAAGGAGCTCGGCAATCTGACATCGCTTAAAACCGTGCCGTTCTATCCGGAAGGTTTCGATCCCAAGGTCGTCAAGGTCTGGCTGCCGAAGATGGACGACTACGTAAAGCTGCATAAGCAGTGGGTCGAGGACTGGAACAAGGACTACAACTACCGCCAGTAATCCGATCCTGGATCGAACCATGAGCGCAACGCTCGACGTCAGCGACCTGCGCAAGCAGTTCTCGGTCGGCCGCCCGGCGATCGACGGTGTCAGCTTCACCGTCCCGCCGGGCGAGATCGTGGTCCTGCTCGGCCCTTCCGGCTGCGGCAAGACCACGACCCTGCGGTGCGTCGCCGGCCTCGAGCATCCGACGGCGGGCACGATCAGCATTGCCGGGCGCGTCGTGTCCTCACCCGCGCAAGGTATTCTGCTGCCGCCGCGCGTGCGCAACATTGGCATGGTGTTCCAGTCCTACGCAGTGTGGCCGCACATGACGGTGCGGCAGAACGTGGTCTATCCGCTCAAGCACCGTAAAATCGCCAAGGCTGATGCCACCCGCATGGTGGATGAGGCGCTGGCGCTGGTCGGCCTGTCGGAATATGCCGAGCGGCCGGTGGTCGCGCTCTCGGGCGGGCAGATGCAACGCGTGGCGCTCGCGCGCAGCATCGTCTACCGGCCGCAACTGCTGCTGCTTGACGAGCCACTGTCCAACCTGGACGCCAAGCTGCGGCTGCATCTGCGCGACGAGCTGCGGCGGATTCTCAAGCAAACCGGCATGACCGCACTTTACGTCACGCACGATCAGTCGGAAGCCGTCGTTCTCGGCGACCGCATCGGCGTCATGCGCGACGGAAAGCTTTTGCAAATGGGCGCGCCGAACGAAATCTACAACCGGCCGGCTGAACTGTTCGTCGCGAACTTTACCGGCGCAACCAACGAGCTCACCGGCACGCTGGTTCAGCGCAACGGCACATTCGGTACCGTGGAGATTGCCGAGGGACAGCGCATCGAGGCAGCACTCCTGCACGGCCTCGCCCCCGGCGACAAGGTGCGCATCGCCTTCCGGCCGGAGAATGTCGGCATCGGCGCGAACGGCGGCGGCAATGTCGTGCGCGCGCGCGTGAGCAGCCGGCGCTATCACGGCACCCAGACCGTATACGACATCGACATGCTCGGGCATCGGCTGGAGGCGCTGGAGCTCGGCACCGCCGCTCGGCATGAGGTCGGCAGCGATGCATCAATATCGCTGCCGCGCGATGCGCTCTGGGCCTATCGCGATCAGGGGAGCATTGCAGAAAAATAGCCGGCTCAAGGCGAGACGCGCGCGAGCCTGCCCCGACGCTTTTAGCTCCATTCAGCTCAGATGCGGACCCGGGCCGACCGCATCGAGCACGGCAGCACGCCATTCGCGCTTGATCGGCAAGATCGGCGGCATCGGTGCGACGTCAGGCTCGGGGGTCGGCGCGGCGATCGACTGGATGTTCTCGGTCTTCGAGCCCCGGCGCATAAACAGATTGTAGATCATCCATTGCGCGCGGTGGCGCGATCCCATAAGCGGGAAACGGCTGGTGATCGAGGATGTCGAGTAGAACATCCCATACGTCTTGCTCACGCCGAGGCGCAACTCGTCGCCCGACATCTGCGCCGGCCGATAAACAACGTGACCCTGGTCGTACAGGGTCCAGTCGAAAGACACGATGCGGTTCGCCTTTTTCATCTCGTACCAGGTGAGCGTGCCCGGATAGGGCGTCAGCGTCGAATAAGCGCAGGCGTCGTACTTGTTGGTAATGTTGAATCGCGCGGTTTCCTCGAATGAGGAGCCGTCGTCGCCGTCGAAGCCGAACATGAACAGGCCGAACACCATGATGCCGTACGAATGCACCTTCTCGACGAGCGCGGCGAAGTTTTCAGGGCGATTGACGTGCTTGTGCACGCTCTTGAGCGTCGAGCGGGAGATCGATTCAAAGCCGATGCTCAGCAACGTGCAGCCGCTTTCGGCCGCGAGCTCGAGCATGCGGTCGTCCTGCGCGAGCTTCGAGGTGACGCCCGCCTGCCACTGAATGCCGCGGCCTTTGAGCGCGCGCATGACCTCTTTCGGGCGGTCGGGCGTGCCGAAAAAGTCGGCGTCGTTGATCGAGATGATGCGCGAGCCGCAGCTCTCGATCTCGTGGACGACTTCGTCGACAGGACGATAGCGGAATTTGAGCCCGTTCATCAGCGGCTCGGCGCAAAACGTGCAGCCCTGATGACAGCCGCGCGACGTCTGCACGAAGGTCTTGTTGACGTAGCGGTGCTTCTTCAGAAGGTCGTAGCGCGGCATCTTGACGCCCACCATCGGATGGAGCTTTTCCGATTTATAGGTTCCGCGCATCTCGCCGCGCTTCAGGTCGTCGAGCAATTTGTCGATCACAAGCTCGACTTCGCCGATCACGACGGCGTCGGCGTGCTTCAACGCTTCCGCCGGCATGAAGCTCGGGTGAACACCGCCCATCACCACCGGTGTGCCCTGCTGGCGGAAGCGATCGGCGATTTCGTAGCCGCGGTTGACGTAGCTCGTCATGGCGGAAATGCCCACGAGATCGGCCTTCAGCTCGAAGTCGATCGTTTCGATGTTTTCGTCCGTCAGCACGACCTCATACTGGTCGCGCGGTATTGTCGCGGCGACCGCGAGCAGGCCGGCGAGCGGCGAGTAAAGCGCCCGGTTGAAGTAAAGCGGACGGGTGGTCAGGGAGTCGGTCTTTGGATTGATGAGGTGGATGACGCGCGAGCGCACGGGATTCTCCCCTGGCAAAATGGCCCCCACAACACGGAACGGCGTCCCCGCGGCCAAGTTCCGGCCCGCCGGTCCTGAAATTGTGAGAGATCGACGATTTCCGTTCAGGCGGGGCAGAAGCGCAGCGGCCCGCCAGGGCGCATGACCAAATTCCGCAGGTTTTGCAGAGCCGTAGGCGCACACACCCCGCATGGCGGCTAACCCGAAAGGGCAAGTGGTGGGGTCAGGTCCAATCTGCAAAGCTCAGGCCGGCAGAGGGAGGCCCGTCATGATCCTCGGTATGTCGCTCACGACGTTCACCATCCTCCACGTCATCATTTGCTTCATCGGCCTCGTCGCGGGGCTCGTTGTCGTGTTCGGCATGTTCGGCTCGAAGCGCCTCAACGGCTGGACCGCGGTCTTTCTTATCTTCACCATTCTCATCAGCGTGACCGGCTTCATGTTCCCGATCCACGGCTTTACGCCGGCGCTGGCGACCGGCGTCGTGTCAAGCATCATTCTCGCCGCGGCTGTGCTCGGCCTTTACGTTTTCAGGCTCAACGGCGCATGGCGATGGATTTATGTCGCCGGCGCGGTGGCGGCTCTTTACCTGAACGTGTTCGTGCTGATCGTGCAGAGCTTTCAGAAAGTCGCCGTTTTAAGGGATCTGGCGCCGACGCAAACCGAGACGCCCTTCCTGGTCACGCAGATTGCCGCGCTGGTGCTTTTCCTCGCGTTCGCGATGCTGGCGCTGATAAAATTCCACCCCGAGCGCACAAGACTGGCCTGGTCGGGAAACGCCGATGCACCGTGGCCCGCGCGAAAATGAATACGCGCGGGACTCTTACCTGTTGGCGTCGCTCCAGGGCGCAATGCGGCGGCCATACCATTTCAGGAGCGAGGTCAGCGTCACTCCGAGCGTCATCAGCACGATGACCGGCACGAACGTCTTGTCCATGTCGAAATTGTTGGCGTATTTGGTAATCATGAATCCGAGGCCGCTGATCGCCGTATAAAACTCGGCGATGATCATGCCGATCAGTCCGCGTCCGATCGCAAGCCGGATGCCGGCGATGATGTAGGGTGTCGCGAACGGCAGCAAAACGTCCTGCCAGACCTGCCATTCTCCCGAGCGGAACGAGCGCGCGACCTCAAGCATGTTCTTGTCGCATTCGCGCACGCCCTGATAGGTGTTGATCAGGAGCGGAAAAATCGCGAACAGAAAGACGACGATAATCTTGGCCTTCAGGTAAATCCCGAACCACAGCACGAGGAGCGGCACCAGGGCGACAAGCGGGGTGGCGTAAAGCGCATTGATCGGCAGATCGAGCGCCC
The DNA here is from genome assembly GCA_036278575.1 of Pseudolabrys sp. Taxonomy (GTDB): domain Bacteria; phylum Pseudomonadota; class Alphaproteobacteria; order Rhizobiales; family Xanthobacteraceae; genus Pseudolabrys. The sequence goes on from DASUKT010000098.1 coordinate 6,009, forward strand.
AGTCGAGCCAGCGGATGCGCGCCATGCCGATGCCGAGCGGGATGCCGACGATGATGGCGATCGCAACGCCGCAAATCATCACCTCGAGGCTTTGCAGCAGACGGATCGGCAGTTCGCCGTCGAGGGTCAGGTTGTAGAAGGCGACCGCGATCTTGGTCGGATAGGTAAAGAAGATCGGGCTGATTTGCGGGCCGACGATCTGCCAGACAATCAGAATCAGCGCGACGAAGCCGTAGCGGAACAGCGCCCGATGCTCCCACCAGGCCGGCTTCCTCTCGTCGACCCTCACCGCCTGCGGCTCGGCGGCAAGCCCTGCACCGCGCACTTCGTTCGCAACGCTCATCGAACGTTCTCCCAGACGCCCCGCCCACCGGGGCGCTCTCTGAAATTATGCGGCGGGCGCCGCTTTCCCGGCTGCGCCCGCCTTCACAAACAGGTGCCCACGCAGTTTAGAACACCGCGGTCGGGCAGACAGGTCCCTTCCAAACGCCGAGTTCCTTGATCGCCTTCTCGGCAAACGTCTTGTCGACGATCTGATCGTAGCTCGGAGTCTTGCCCTTCGCGATGTTGCCGACCTTCTCCATCAGGTTTGCGGTGAAATCGACCCGTTTCGGAGCAAGCCCGCTGTTGGCGTCCCAAATGCAGCTCTTCACCAGGAGATCGAAGCCATTGGCGACCACTTTCTCCGGGTAGCCGGTGTGCTTGACGATGAGCGGCAACACCTTGGCGCGGTCGGTGTACATGATGCGTGTTGCTTCGATCACTCCTTTGACAAAGCCTTCCAGCGCGGCCGCCTTGTTCTTGATGGTGTCTTCCTTCACCGCGAAGTAGGTGTATTCCTGCTCGGGCTCGAGCTCCCACATGCGCGCGATCGCGTGCAGGGTCGGGACCTTCTGCTGGGCCAGCGCCTCCTGCTCGACGTGCAGGATGGCGGTATCGACCTGACCGGCGACCAGCGCCGGCACGTCCTCGGTGGCGATGCTGACGAAGTTCACGTCCTTCGGATCGATCTTTGCCTTGCGCAGAACCGAGCGGCTCAGAATGTCGGCGAAGCCGTGCGGCTGCTGAATGCCGATGCGCTTGCCCTTCAGGTCGGCCATGGTCTTGATGTTTTTGTCGACCACCATCGAGGCCTCGAACTTGTACAAGGTCCCGAGGATGGCCTTCACCTTCGCGCCTTTGGAGATAGCGACCGAGGTCACCGTGCCGGGGGCAAAGGCGACATCGACGCTGCCCGCCTGCATGGCGCGGAACACCTTGACGCCGCCGTCGAGGGCAACGGTGCTGACGTCAACGCCGTACTTCTTGAACAAGCCGAGATCCTGCGCGATGAGCACCGGCGTATGTACAATGTTCGGCGGTGTCGTCGGCATGCCGACGATGAGCTTGTTGTTTTGCGCCTGACCGGCGCCTGGCAGACCGAACGCCGCCACGGCGAGCGCAGCCAGCATGAAACGAATTGAGCGCATTTTTTATCCTCCCGTTTGCAACCGAGGCCGATCGCTCCTCTGGCATCCCGCGGGGAATTTTCCATGCCCTCGCGTCGATTCCACAAACAATGGGGCGCGGCCCTAAGTCCATCCGATCCTGCCAGATCGACCCTGCAAAAACAACAAATCGGGGTTGCTAAATCCGCCTACAAACGGCGGAAACGGCCGAAAATTCATCCTTTGACCGCACCCGGTTGCCGTGGCTTATTGCCCCGCCGATAACTTTGAAGGGCTTTGCCGTGCGGGCAGAACCGGTTTTCGATATCGCCCATCTTGGCCACCTCGAACTGTTAACGCCGAAGTTCGAAGAGAGCGCCCGCTTCTTCATCGACGTCATGGGCATGACGCAGAGCGGAGAAAAAGCCGGCAGCATTTACCTGCGCGCCTACGACGATTACGAGCGCTATTCGCTCAAGCTCACGCCGGCGAAAACCACCGGCATGGCGCATGTCGCCTATCGCACGCGCTCACCGCAGGCGCTGGAGCGGCGGGCAGCGGCGTTGAAAGGCTCGGGCTTCGATATCGGCTGGACGGACGGCGACCTCGGCCATGGCAAGACATTCGTCTGCAAGGATCCGGACGGGCATGTGATCGAGCTCTACTACGACACGGAATGGTATGAGCCCTCGCCTTCTCTCAAGCCGTCGCTAAAAAACCAGGCGCAGCGGTTTCCTGCGCGCGGCTGCAACGTGCGCCGGCTCGATCACTGGAACGGGCTCGCCGCCGACATCACGGCTTGCAGGGAATTCTTCGAGAAATATCTCGGCTTCCGGCTGACCGAACGCATTGTGATGAACGACGGAAGCGAAGCCGGCATCTGGATGACGGCGACCAACAAATCCTACGACTTCGCCTATACGCGCGACCACACCGGCGCAAAGGGCCGCTTCCATCACGTCACCTACGCGCTCAATTCGCGCGAGGAAGTGCTGCTCGCCGCCGATATTTTTCTGGAGAACGGCATTTACATCGAGACCGGCCCGCACAAGCACGCCGTGCAGCAGACGTTCTTCCTTTACGTCTATGAGCCCGGCGGCAACCGTGTCGAGGTGGCTAACGCCGGCGCGCGTCTCGTGCTCGCGCCCGACTGGAAGCCGATCACCTGGACAGAGGAAGAGCGCAAGAAAGGTCA
>DASUKT010000099.1:0-2537 GCA_036278575.1 Pseudolabrys sp.
CGATGCCGCCGCTCGACATCCTCACCACCGACGTCTACGCCGATGGCGGCTGGGCGTGGAGAAATTGAAATGGCGAAACTGACCTATGCGCCGTCATTGCGAGCGAAGCGAAGCAATCCAGTTCTGCCTGCAAAGCCTGGATTGCTTCGTCGCTTCGCTCCTCGCAATGACGCGAAACCCCGGTCCGTGCCTGAAGCTTTCAGAACTCGCGGCGCAGTCATGCATCAGCACGAATCGAAATGGGCTCTAACATGACAGAACTGACCTATCGCGACGCGGTGATCCGCGGCATCGCGCAGGAAATGTCGCGCGATCCCGATGTCGTTTTCCTCGGCGAGGACGTGGCGAAAGCCGGCGGCGTGTTCAAGGCGACGGTCGGCCTCTACGAGCAATTCGGTCCATTGCGTGTGCGCGACACGCCGATTTCGGAGCAAGCAATCCTCGGCGCCGCCATGGGCGCGGCGATGACGGGTCTCAAGCCGATCGCCGAGATCATGTTCTCGGATTTCTTCGCGGTGTGCTTCGACTACATCGCCAATGAATTCCCCAAGAGCCGGTACATGTCGAACGGGCAGACGAAATGCCCGCTCGTCGTGCGCACCGGCAACGGCGCGGGCTCGCGCTTCGGCGCGCAGCATTCGCAGAGCGTCGAGAACTGGTGCATGATGATCCCGGGCCTGAAGGTGGTTGCTCCCTCATCGCCGCGCGATGTCATTGGCTTGCTGGCGGCGGCGGTGCGCGATCCCGATCCGGTCATTTTCCTCGAGCACAAGTCACTTTACCCGACCAAGGGTGAGGTGCCCGACGGCGAGATCGTCGACACGCTCGGCAGCGCCAAGATCGTGCGCCCCGGCAGGGATGCGACCATCCTCGCGCTCGCGCTCATGGTTCCGCGCGCGTTGCAGGCAGCGGAAAGGCTCAAATCGGAACACGGCATCGATTGCGAGGTTGTCGACGTGCGGTCGCTGGTGCCGCTCGATACGCAGACCATTCTCGGCTCGGTCGCGAAGACACACCGGCTGTTCACAGTCGAGGAAAATCCGCGGCTGTGCGGCTGGGGTGCGGAGATTGTTTCGATCGCGGCAGACGAAGCCTTCTACGATCTTGACGGCCCGCCCGTGCGCATCACCACGCCGCATATCCCGTTGCCGGCCGCGGATATCCTGGAAGACATCGTGCTGCCGACGCCGGACCGGATCGTGGAAACGGTGCGGAAGTCGCTGGGGAGTTAATTATCCCGCTCGTCCCTGCGAAAGCGGGGACCCAGGGCCAAAGAACTGGATTCCCGCTTGCGCGGGAATGAGCGGAGCAAGTGGAGAGCGCTCATGTACGACAATCTTCTCGCCAACGTTCCGACCGATCTGTGGATCGGCGGCAAGTGGCGCAAGTCATCCGATAACAGCCGTTTCGACGTGGTCGATCCGGCGACCGAGCGCAAGATCGCATCGGTCGCGAACGCCACGGTCGAGGATGCCAAGGCGGCGCTCGACGCCGCCGACGCGGCATTCGAAGGCTGGGCCAAGCGCAAGCCGCGCGAGCGCGGTGAGATCCTGCGCAAGTGCTACGAGCTCATCATGCGCGACGCCGAGCGCTTCGCGAAACTCATCACACTCGAAAACGGCAAGGCGCTCCCCGATTCACGTGGCGAAGTGGCCTATGCCGCCGAGTTCTTCCGCTGGTACGCGGAGGAGGCCGTGCGCAATCTCGGCAGCATCTCGACGGCGCCCGCTTCCGGCGCGCGCATCGTCGCGCAGCACAAACCTGCCGGCATCGCCGTCTTGGTAACGCCATGGAATTTCCCCGCCGCGATGGCGACGCGCAAGATCGGTCCGGCGCTCGCCGCCGGCTGTCCGGTCGTGCTCAAGCCTGCGTCCGACACGCCGCTCACCATGCTGGCGCTGATGCCGGTGCTGGAAGAAGCCGGCGTGCCCGCCGGCGTCGTCAACGTCCTTCCGTCGCGCTCGTCGGGCAAGGTCGTCGGGCACATGCTGCACGATCCGCGCGTGCGCGTCGTTTCCTTCACCGGCTCGACGGAGGTCGGCCGCAAGCTGTTGCATGAAGCCGCCGACAACATTCTCAAACCGGCGATGGAGTTGGGTGGCAACGCGCCGTTCATCGTTTTTGATGACGCCGATATCGACGCCGCAATCGACGGTGCAATGATCGCCAAGATGCGCAATATGGGCGAGGCGTGCACGGCGGCAAACCGATTCTACGTGCACGAGAAGGTGCATGACGAATTTGCCAAAAAGCTCACCGACAAGATGAAGTCGCTGAAGATGGGCAACGGCCTCGACGAGGGCGTCAATCTCGGGCCGCTGGTGAACAAGGACGGCCGGGACAAGGTGATCGAGCTGGTCGACGACGCGGTGAAGAAGGGCGCGAAGGTTCTGACCGGCGGCAAGTTGCCCGACGGGCCCGGCTTCTTTTATCCGGCGACCGTGCTCACGAATGTGTCCAATGATTCGAAAATGCTGAACGAGGAAATCTTCGGGCCCGTCGCCTCGATCCAGACGTTCAGAAGCGAGGACGAAGCG
>DASUKT010000100.1:0-2292 GCA_036278575.1 Pseudolabrys sp.
GGATTGATCGATGAAGGCACGCTCGAAACCGTCGTTTTGCCGCCGCAGCCGGTCGCGCGGACGCCCGACCCGGATTTTCGCAAGCCGGATTTTTCACTGGGCCAGCTTGCCGCGGCCGATGCCTTGCGCCTGACGGTTACGCAAGGCGGCTATACGGTAAGCCTGCTCGACGGCGTGACCGGCTCCGGCAAAACGGAAGTCTATTTCGAGGCAGTTGCCGAAAACATCCGGCACAAACGGCAAACGCTGATTTTGATGCCCGAGATCGCGCTCACCGCGCAATTCCTCGACCGTTTCAGTGCGCGCTTCGGTGTGCGTCCGGCTGAGTGGCATTCGCAGGTGTCGCCGCGCTTGCGTGCGCGCACTTGGGAAGCGGTGGCGGCGAACGATGTTTCGGTTGTCGTCGGAGCGCGCTCGGCGCTCTTTTTGCCTTACGCCGATCTCGGCCTCATCGTCGTCGATGAAGAACACGATCAGGCCTACAAACAGGAGGACGGCGCGCACTATCACGCGCGCGACATGGCCGTGGTGCGCGGCAGCGTCGCCAAAATTCCGGTGGTGCTCGCGTCGGCGACGCCCTCGGTTGAATCGGAGGTGAACGCGCGACGCGGCCGCTATCGGCATCTGCATTTGCCGGAACGCTTCGGCGGCGCGCATCTGCCGATGGTCGACGCCATCGACTTGCGGCGCGAAGGGCCGCCGCGCGGGCGCTTCATCGCGCCACGGCTTGCGGAAGCGGTGAAAGAGACGCTCGAACGCAAAGAGCAGGCGCTTTTGTTTCTCAATCGCCGCGGCTACGCGCCGCTCACATTGTGCAGAGCCTGCGGCTTCCGTATCCAATGTCAGAATTGCGACGCGTGGCTCGTGGATCACCGCTTCAAGCGGCGCCTCGTCTGTCATCATTGCGGCTTCTCGATGCCGCCGCCGGCGGAATGCCCGAACTGTCACGCAACAGAAACCCTCGTGGCGTGTGGGCCGGGCGTCGAAAGGCTTGAGCACGAGGCGGCGGAGCTTTTCCCGGACAGCCGCATTCTCGTGTTGTCGAGCGATCTGGTCGAAACCGTCGAGCGCTTGCGCGAGGAACTCGACGACATCGCGCGCGGCAAATTCGACATCATCATCGGCACGCAACTCGTCGCCAAAGGCCATCACTTTCCGAAACTCAATCTCGTTGGCATCGTCGACGCCGATCTTGGTTTGGGAAATGGCGATCCGCGCGCGGCCGAACGCACGTTCCAGCTCCTGCATCAGGTGGTTGGCCGCGCGGGACGCGAGGAAGGCCGCGGCATCGGCTATTTGCAAACGCATCAGCCGGAGCACCCGGTCATGCGCGCGCTTATCTCCGGCGATCGCGAGGCGTTTTATTCAAGCGAGATTGCGCTGCGCGAGCGCACGCGGTATCCGCCATTCGGCCGGCTCGCGAGCTTTGTCATCACCGCGAACGAGCGCCACGCGGCCGAATCCTATGCGCGGCAGCTTGCGTCGGCCGCACCAATCAGCGAGCACGCGCGCGTGCTCGGGCCCGCCGAAGCGCCGATTGCCGTGGTGCGCGGGCGATATCGCTTCCGCCTACTGGTCAAAGCGGCACGCAACTTTGAGCTCTCTGCCTATTTGCGCGAATGGCTCGCCGCCGCGCCAAAGCCGCGCGGCAATATCAAGCTGGAAGTCGACGTCGATCCGCAGAGCTTTTTGTAGAGGCACAGTAACCCTCATGGTGAGGAGCGCGGCGAAGCCGCGCGTCTCGAACCATGAGGATTGGACGATGTCCTCCGTTTTGACAATCGCTTAATGCGATCAAAGTCGCCGGCGATTAATGCTCTTTCTTAGCCGGGACCATCCTTTTATCTGGCGCTCTGCTGCGATCGCATCGACAATCTGGTCGAAGTATTCGCTATGTACCAATTCCACAGGCCGGCGTTTAGAAGTAAAACCATCGAATCTGCCGCACTGGTGCTCTGTCACGCGCGTTTCGAGATTCGCGCGTGTTGTGCCTGTGTAGTACGCGCCATCGGCGCAACGTAAAATGTAGAGCCAGGCTCCCATGCATCCGCCGCATCCTTCGAGACGGCGGCTTCGCCGCCTCCTCAGGATGAGGCTATCATTTCGCGCTGTTGGCGTGTTGCGTTCTTTATCACGACGCGAATTTCAGCCCGACGATGCCGGCGATAATCACGGCGATGCAAGCAAGACGCGCGAGTGTGGCCGGCTCGTCGAATAAATAGATGCCGAGAATGGCGGTACCGACGGCGCCCGTTCCAGTCCATATCGCGTAAGCCGTCCCAACCGGCAGTG
>DASUKT010000101.1:0-2848 GCA_036278575.1 Pseudolabrys sp.
CTCGCGCGCGCCTCCAATTATCCTGCAATTCTGCGCTTCGCGCCAGTGCCCATTCCCGGACCAACCTCGTTGCCGTCGGCGGTAGCTCGCCTGAAATAATCTCTCCATCCGACAACCGCACGATCGCTTTGGCACCGCCGTATCGCGCATGGAAGTGGGGTGGCTCGTGGTCGTTGTAGAACATCTGAATCATGATGCCATAGAACCAGGCAATTGTCGGCATTTTGCTCCCCTGCCACGCGGCGGAACTGGCGCCTCAAGCATCGTCGGGTGCATCATCTGGAGACGAAATCGTCTTCATCGCCACCAAAGTAGCACTACTTTTAAGTATCGACCTACAATTCCTAGTTGCTATAGGGTCCGGTAGTATCTCAGGACCGGAGGAACGATGATTGACTTCGACAATCTGAAAAAGCCTGACAGACGAACGAGTCCGACCGATCCCCGCGAGATATTTAAGAGACGGCCGTCCGGGGAGGGAGTAGCCAACGATCTATGGCGTGGGCAAGCGGAAGCTCTTGAGGCGTGGTTTAACGATCAAAAGGACGAAACGCTAATTCTCCTAAATACCGGAGCGGGAAAGACCATTATTGGCCTTCTGATAGCTCAAAGCCTCGTAGCTCAAGGAACTAAGAACGTCGTCTACGTGTGCAGTACAATCGATCTCGTTAGACAAACCGCAGCGGAAGCATTGAAACTCGGCATATCCGTAACGCTGCGGATAGGTGGTCAATTTGACAATGACCTTTTCAGTCAAGGGAAGTCCTTCTGCATCACCACGTACCCAGCCCTACTTTACGGATTTCGTTCGAATAGCCCAGGGGCTATGATTTTTGACGACGCGCATGTCGCCGGAAAATCTATTCGCGACGTTTTCACACTTTCAATATCGAAGACGGAGCATACAACTCTATACGAAGAGCTGATCGAATTTCTAAGGCCAATATTCACTGACTACCACCAGAAGATGGAGTTTGAGGCCGCCGTACAAGAAGACGAGGAGTCTGGATCGATACTACTTGCTCCGCCATGCGCCACACTGGATATGGCTGGAAAGCTTTCCAGCGCTATTAGTCCACACATCACAGAGAAGAATAGACCTCTATTCTTTCCATGGCCCTTTGTTCGGGATCATCTGAATATTGCGCAATCCTTGTCGGTGCCGTAGCGAGAGTGGTTGGAAAATGAAGGCGGCGTAATCTCCAGCTTGGACCAACAAGCGATTCCGGCGTTTCAGCGCCGGTGGAGATCACGCCATGACGAAGATTATCACGACGCCTTGTCTGCCGCAGTCCGAAATCGAGAGGGCTGAGCAGCTTTTCGACAACTGGTTCGATCCGATCGAAGCTGGCCTTCGTGAGCGAGCCAGAGAATTCCTGCAAGCGATGTTCGAAGCTGAGCTCGACGAGGTGCTGGCGCGCTCGCGCTATGCCCGGCGAGCGAGGCCGGCGAGCGGCGATTCGGAGGGTGCGCGCGCAGCCACTGGTCACCGCCACGGGCATCGGCCGCGCTCGCTGCTGGGCACATTCGGGAAAGTGGAGATCGCAGTGCCGCGCGCCCGGTTGGATACGTCCGACGGCAAGACGACTGAGTGGAAAAGCGGCGCACTGCGGGCCTACCAACGCCGCACGCTGGCCGCCGACGCGCTGATCGCCGGCTGCTACCTGGCAGGCACCAACACGCGCCGTGTGCGCCGCGCGCTGAGCGCCGTGTTCGCAGGCGCCGTCGGTAAGGACACGGTGAGCCGGGTCTGGCGCAAGGTGAAGGGCGACTGGGATGCGTGGAATGGCCGCTCGCTGGCCGAGGAGCCGATCGTGCGATTGATCCTCGACGGCACCGTGGTGCGGGTGCGGCTCGACCGCAAGGCGACAGCCATCTCGCTGCTCGTTGTCATCGGCGTGCGCGCGGACGGTCAGAAGATCTTGCTCGCGATCAAGGCCATGGGCGGCGAGAGCCGTGAGGCCTGGCGCGCTGTGCTCGACGATCTGATCGGGCGTGGGCTGCGGCGGCCCGAGTTCCTCATCGTCGATGGCGCGCCAGGGCTTGAGGCTGCGATCGCCGCGGTGTGGGACGGCGTTCCGGTCCAGCGCTGCACGGTTCACAAGCATCGCAACTTGCTAGCACATGCGCCCGAGCGGCTGCATGAGGAGATCACCGCCGACTACAACGACATGATCTACGCGGCGACTCGCGAGGAGATCGAGGCGCGGCGCAAGGCCTTCATCCGCAAGTGGCGGCTCAAGCATCGCGCGGTCGCTGACAGTCTGGAGGAAGCCGGCCAGCGCCTGTTCACCTTCGCCCGGCTGCCGCCGAGCCAGTGGAAGAGCGCACGCACCACCAATGCCATCGAGCGGCTGCACGAGGAGTTCAAGCGGCGGATCAAGACGCAGACCGTGCTGCCATCGGCAGACACCGCAGCCATGTTGTTCTGGGCCTTGCTCGCTTCCGGCCAGATCAACATGCGCAAGGTCGATGGCTGGACAACCCTCGCCACAAAGCCCATCGATCAGCCAATTGACCTCGCCGCATGATCGGGTAGCTTCACGTTGCTGGAGATCGCGCCACGAATCCCAACCACATTCCGGGCGGCACCTTGCCATTTATGTTGGCAGGACATAGTAGATGAGCAAGGTACTCATGCGCTCACCGTTGGGCCGAGCAGTTGGGCTCGGTTCGGCAAGAGGTGGTGTCGAGGATTGGTGGCTTGAACGCATCTCTGCAGTGGCCCTTGTCCCGCTCACGATCTGGTTCACAATCTCAATTGTGGCACACACAGCCGATGACCACGCTACGCTGATAGCCTGGCTTCGGATGCCGATCACGACCATCCTGATGACGCTCCTTCTGA
>DASUKT010000102.1:0-11117 GCA_036278575.1 Pseudolabrys sp.
CGCTTTCGGAGATGATGAAGGAAGCGGTGCTCGATGCGTATGGACGGGTGCTGAATATGTAAGACGACTAACGGGTGCTCCTCATCCTGAGGAGCACCGCGAAGCGGTGCGTCTCGAAGGATGAGGCCTCATGGTTCGAGATGCCCGCCTTCGGCGGGCTCCTCACCATGAGGAGCGAACAGGGAGCGACAATAATGGGCGTCATTGCATGGATCGTCGTCGGTCTTATCGCCGGCTGGCTCGCGCATGTCATCCTGGGCGGGCGCGGCGGGATTTTCGTCAATCTTGCGGTCGGCCTGGTCGGCGCCATCGTGGGCGGATGGCTGTTTGAGACCCTTCGCGTGATGCCAGCGCCGGGCTTCGTCGGCGAGCTGATTACAGCGACCATTGGCGCCGTCGTCTTCCTGTTCCTCTGGCGGGCGATCAGGCGGGCTTAGTTTTTGCCGTCACCGACCAGTAATCCAAGCATTCGCATATTGTAAACACAGGGGTTACTGGGGTCCCGGCTCTCGCGGAGCTTGTCATCGGGCCGCGCTTCGCGCGGACCCGTTGGCTCGGCCGGGACGACGCGCGCGGTCCCTTGCGGCGCATCCGCCGCACTCGTAAGTATCGTCCATGGCCGTCGTTCTCGATCTCACGCAGCGTCCGCGTCACCCTGAAAAGGCGCACCGGCCGGATTCGCCGTTGCAGAAAAAGCCGGACTGGATTCGGGTGAAAGCACCGGTCTCGCGGGGCTATTTCGAGACGCAGGCCATCATGCGCGCAAACAGCCTGCATACCGTCTGCGAGGAGGCGGGCTGCCCGAACATCGGCGAATGCTGGGAGAAGAAACACGCAACCTTCATGATCATGGGGGATACGTGCACGCGTGCGTGCGCCTTCTGCAACGTGAGGACCGGGTTGCCCGGCGCGCTCGATCCGCGTGAGCCTGCGCATGTGGCGGAAGCGACCGCGAAGCTCGGCTTGTCGCACATCGTCGTAACCTCGGTCGATCGCGACGATCTGGCCGACGGTGGCGCGCAGCATTTCGCCGACACAATCCGCGCCATCCGCGTGGCATGTCCGATGACCACGATCGAAGTGCTCACGCCCGATTTTCTGCGCAAGGACGGAGCGCTAGAGAAGGTCGTCGAGGCAAGGCCGGACGTGTTCAACCACAATCTCGAAACGGTGCCGTCGCTCTATCTGACCGTGCGTCCGGGCGCGCGCTATTTCCATTCATTGCGGCTGTTGCAACGCGTCAAGGAAATCGATCCGGCGATGTTCACCAAGTCCGGCATCATGGTTGGCTTGGGTGAAGAACGAAACGAAGTCCTTCAGGTCATGGACGATCTTCGTTCCGCCAATGTCGACTTCCTGACTGTCGGGCAATACCTGCAGCCGACGCGCAAGCACCACGAGGTAAAACGCTTCGTTCCGCCCGACGAGTTCAAGGGCCTCGAGACGATCGCTTACGCTAAAGGCTTCCTGATGGTCTCCGCGTCGCCGCTCACGCGCTCGTCGCATCATGCCGGCGATGACTTCGCACGGCTCAAGGCGGCACGGGGCATGCGCGTCTCATGATATCCAGTCATTCCGGGGCGCGAGCGACAGCAAGCGAGCCCGGAATCCATAGCCCCGGCGCTGCGGCGTATGGATTCCGGGTCCGCGCGTCCCGGAATGACGTGTGCTGATGCCCCAGTTCACGACCCATCGCCGCGTCCGCCATACGGCGAGCGATATGTTCGCTCTCGTTGCCGATATCGAAAAATATCCCGAATTCGTGCCTCTCTGCCGTTCGCTGGAGGTAAGGCGGCATACGACTCAGGAGGACGGGTTGGAAGTTCTCGTCGCCGACATGACGGTCGCTTATAAGCTCGTCCGCGAAACATTCACCAGCCGCGTCACGCTCGACAAGCCCAATCTGAAAATACTGGTCGAGTATCTGAACGGACCATTCAGTCGCATGCAAAATCGTTGGGTCTTTCGCGACGTGGGGGAGGATGCCTGCGAAGTCGAGTTCTTCATCGATTACGAATTCAAAAGCCGCATGCTGGCGATGCTGATGGGCGCTATGTTCGACGCCGCCTTCCGCCGCTTCGCCGGCGCTTTCGAGAAACACGCCGACGCTGTGTACGGCCGCGCGCGCGGGTAAAGGCTTAAACTGTTACAAGTGAATTGGGGTAACGGCGCGATGCTGCGCGTTGTTCCAACACGTCTTCCGAAAAGATTCATGGCCCTCGACACAAGATCGCCAAACGATCGCGAGACGTTTCGCGTTGGGAATGAGAAGGCGGCTATTCAAGACTTAAAAAGGAGCGTCTCAATGTGCGATTACAGTCTCCATGCCGGTGTCGCCACCCGTCCTGCCAACGTGGGCGACAAACTTGTTTCGAAGAGATTTCCTAATTCGATCACCCGGGGCTTCGGCGATGTTGGAGAGCCACAGGTGGCGGTGTGCCTGCGGCCCGGCACCGAACTCGCGTTCGAGCGCGACGTTGAGGTCGATTACGGATTTGGAAGGCTGCTCGCGCGCTTCGGAATCGGAAAGATTCAGCAAAAAGTTGCCCGTTTTCGGCAGATCAATCTCAATCGTTATGACACGCATCATGACGCGCTGGAGTTCCCGAACGGGCGCATCGTCTTGGTGACGCGATTGTGCGAGGGGCAGCGCGCGACAGTGCTTCAACTGCCGGCTGGTGCGCATGAGACCCATGAGCACGACGCAGGGCACGAGCAAATCGCTGCACCGCGGCAACGGCTCTCGGCCTAACCGACGCCTTCGGCGGGAGGATGCGGCTCTTCGTTTTCCGCAAGCTCGAGCAGCACTGACAGCGCTTCGAGCGCCGATCTCTCGCGTACCTTGGGGCGGCCGATATTGCCATATCTGTGCTCGCGCCCGATAAAACGGCCGCTGCGCGACGCGGCGGCAAAGAAAACGAGGCCAACCGGTTTGCCCGGCACCGCTCCAGCAGGACCGGCTATTCCGGTAATCGAAACTGCAAGATGGACGGAGGCGTGGGCAACCGCGCCTTTTGCCATTGCCTCCGCACATTCTGCGCTGACCGCGCCGTAAGTATCGATCAGTGTCGGAGGAACGCCGAGCATCTGCTGCTTCGCTTCGTTGCTGTAGGTAACAAAGCCGCGGTCGAGCACCAACGATGATCCGGGTATTTCGGTAAGCGTGGCCGCAACCAGACCGCCGGTGCACGACTCGGCCGTGGCGAGCGTCAGCTTTTTCTTCTGGCAAACGGTAAGCACCGCGCGGGCCGCGGCAGCAAGCTCGGTTTCAGCCATGAGTGATCCAGGGCAATCGGACAGTCGCGGTCGCGTAAGCCACGATGCCTTCGCCACGCCCGATGAAGCCGAGTTTTTCGCTGGTCGTTGCTTTCACTGCGACCCGCGTGACATCGACGCCGGCGAGGGCCGCGATGCGCGCGCGCATGGCATCGCGATGCGGACCGATGCGCGGGCTTTCGCAGACCAGATTGATATCGATATGCGCGATACGACCGCCGCGCACCTTAAGCCGGCCCATGGCAAAATCCATGAATCTGTCCGACGAGGCGCCGCGCCATTGCGGGTCGCTTGGCGGGAAATGCACGCCAATGTCGCCATCGGCAAGCGCCCCGAGGATGGCGTCCACCAGCGCATGCAAGACGACGTCGGCGTCCGAGTGGCCGGTGAGAGCGCGGTCATGCGCAATGCGAATACCGCCAAGCGTCACGTGATCGCCCGGCCCGAACGCGTGCACATCCACCCCGGTGCCGGTGCGCACGTCGCCAAGAGCTGCGAATTGTGTGGTCTCGGCGTGCATGAAATCGTCCGGATTCGTGAATTTGATGTTTCCGCTTTCGCCCGGGAATACGCTGACAGGAACCCCCGCCCATTCCGCGAGTGCCGCATCGTCTGTGAACTCTTCGCGGCCTTCCGCAGCCGCCCGCCGGTGCGCTGCAAGGAGTGCATCGAATACAAAGGCCTGCGGCGTCTGCACAAGGCGCAGCAAGGAGCGGTCCAGTGTGCCTGTGACGCGTTCATCCCTGTCCACGGTCTTGACCGTGTCGGTCACCGGAAGGGCAGGCACAGCAGCGCCCGTTTTCGCCGCCGCTTCAATCGCACATGCGATAAGCCGTGCCGATGCAAAAGGCCGCGCCGCATCATGAATCAGCACAATTTCCGGTGCGCGCGCGGCCAGGGCATCGAGCCCGGCGCGGACGGAGGCCTGCCGCATCGCACCGCCGAATACCGGCGGCAGAATTTCCAGACCGGCCGCCGCCGCGTGAAAGTGCGCGATGTCGTCGCGGTGAATGACCGGCTGGATGACATCGACGTTCGGGTGTTCTGAGAGCATGGCGAGGCTGTAGCGCAGCATTGGCGTCCCGCCGATCGGTCGGAATTGTTTGGGGATATCGCCGCCGGCCCGTGATCCTCGCCCCGCCGCCACCACGACTGCTGCAACACCGTTCATGCCCATGATCTCGCCAACATGGGCAGCCTTTAGCGTGTTCCTGCCCCCGCGCAAACCGCTTACCCCGCTACTTGCCTATTAAGGCTTTTCGCACCGCAGCACTTGCTCCGTTCTAACGAACTGGCTAAACTGTGTGCATCATATTCGATAGCCTATTTTATAGGCACAGGCGACATGGCGGGCGCGGCTCAATTTCCCAGCGTTTCCTTGCAGGTGGGCGGCGTCTCGGTGCCGAACCGCGTCATCCTGGCACCGATGTCGGGCATCACCGACGCCCCGTTTCGCCGGCTGACCGAAAAGCTGGGCGCTGGCCTTGTGGTGTCCGAGATGACCGCAAGCGCGGCGCTGGTGGAAGGCCAACGCGAGGCACGCCTGCGCAGCGAAGGCGATGGTGTCGCAATCCATGTCGTCCAGCTCGCCGGCTGCGAAGCGCGCTGGATGGCCGAAGGCGCCCGCATCGCCGAAGCGGACGGCGCCGACATCATCGACATCAATATGGGATGCCCATCCCGACAAGTGACGAACGGTGCAGCAGGGTCGGCGCTCATGCGCGATCTCGATCACGCCCTGGGCCTGATCGAAGCGACTGTTTGCGCTGTGCGCGTGCCGGTCACGCTGAAAATGCGTCTTGGCTGGGATGCAGGCTCAATCAATGCGCCGGAGCTCGCGCGGCGCGCGGAAGAAGCGGGCGTCCAGCTCATCTCGGTCCATGGCCGTACGCGATGCCAGTTCTATGGCGGCAGTGCCGACTGGGCCGCCATTCGCGCCGTGAAGCAGAGCGTGTCGATTCCGGTCATAGTCAACGGCGACATCCTCTCATTCGAGGATGCGGTGACGGCCATCAACTCTTCGCAAGCCGATGCGGTGATGGTTGGACGCGCGGCGCAGGGCCGGCCGTGGTTCCCGGGTCAGCTTGCGCATCGTCTGGCAACCGGCGAGAACCTAAATCCGCCATCGCTTGACGAACAATTCACCCTGATCGCCACGCTTTACGACGAGATGCTCGCGCATCACGGGATCCGTATCGGGCGCCGGCATGCACGCAAGCATCTTGGCTGGGCGCTTGATACTGCGGCGGCAACCGCGGGCGCTTCGGAACCGCTGCTCAAAAAGCACCGCACGCGCGTGCTGACCTCGGAAGAGCCGCGGCAAACGCATCGCCTGCTCGCCGACGCATTCGACGCTTTCGCATGGAGGGCTGCCGCATGAGCTTCGCGGGAGCCGTTTCAACATCGCAGGCCACGCCGTCCGATGCCGTGCTGCATGCGTTGCCGCATCCCGTCATCACCGTTGCGGGTGACGGCAAGATCGCAGACGCAAATGTCGCCGCCGAGCAATTTTTTCAGGCTTCCGCCGCCATGCTGCGGCGGCACATGTTGCGCGATCTCGTGCCGTTCGGCTCTCCATTGCTGACGCTGATCGAACAGGTGCGTCAGCGCGGCGCCGCCGTGAATGAATACAAGGTCGATCTTGCCACGCCGCGCAATCCGGGCGAACGGCTGGTCGATCTGCATGTCGCGCCGCTGCCGGAATATCCCAAGCACGTCGTCGTGATGCTGCAGGAACGCACGATCGCCGACAAAATGGACCGGCAGCTCACGCATCGCGGCGCGGCGCGCTCGGTGATCGCGCTCGCGGCAATGCTGGCGCACGAAATCAAAAATCCGCTATCCGGGATCCGCGGCGCAGCGCAACTGCTCGAGCAGTCCGCCGGTGACGATGATCGTCCGCTGACCAAGCTGATTTGCGACGAAACCGATCGCATCGTGAAGCTCGTCGACCGGATGGAGGTCTTCGCCGACGAACGGCCGGTGGAACGCACGCCCGTCAATATTCATGTCGTTCTCGATCACGTAAAGCGCTTGGCGCAATCCGGATTTGGACGACAGATCAAATTCACCGAAGATTATGATCCCTCGCTGCCGCTGGTTTATGCAAACCGCGATCACCTTGTTCAGGTTTTTCTCAATCTCGTAAAGAATGCCTGCGAAGCGATCGGCGAAACCGCCGCCGACGGGGAAATCCAGCTTACGACCGCGTTTCGTCCGGGCGTGCGCCTTGCCGTTGCCGGCAGCAAAGCGCGTGTGTCGTTGCCGCTCGAATTCTGCGTCAAAGATAATGGGGCAGGGGTGCCTGACGATCTGATGCCGCACCTGTTCGATCCGTTCGTCACCACCAAGCCGACCGGCAGCGGATTGGGTTTGGCGCTGGTCTCCAAGATCGTCGGAGATCATGGCGGCATCATCGAATGCGAGTCGCAGCCGAAGCGAACGGTGTTTCGCGTGCTGATGCCTATTTACAACAGCGATGGCGATGCCGGCGGCGGCGCGCCACGCATGCAGAGCCCGTGAGGACGACGATGCCGACCGGAAGCATTTTGGTTGCAGACGACGACGCAGCAATCCGCACCGTGCTCAATCAGGCTCTGTCGCGCGCGGGCTATGAAGTGCGCTCGACCAGCAACGCTGCAACGCTCTGGCGCTGGATCAACCAGGGCGACGGTGACCTTGTGATCACGGACGTGGTGATGCCGGACGAGAATGCGTTCGATCTCATCCCGCGTATCCGCAAGGCGCGCGCCGAGCTACCGATCGTCATTATGAGCGCGCAGAACACGTTCATGACAGCTATTCGGGCCTCCGAGTTAGGTGCTTACGAATACCTGCCGAAGCCGTTCGATTTGAAGGAATTGATTGCGATCGTCGGCCGCGCCCTGTCGGAGCCGAAGGAACGGCGACTGAACGCACGCAAGAACGATGAGATGGACGGCATTCCGCTCGTTGGCCGCTCACCGGCCATGCAGGAAATCTATCGCGTGCTGGCGCGATTGATGCAAACCGATCTCACGGTGATGATCTCCGGCGAGTCGGGCACAGGCAAGGAACTCGTTGCCCGCGCGCTCCATGATTACGGCAAACGGCGCTCAGGACCTTTCGTTGCGGTCAACATGGCCGCCATTCCACGCGACCTCATCGAATCGGAATTGTTCGGGCACGAGAAAGGCGCCTTCACCGGTGCGAATAACCGAAGTTCCGGCCGTTTCGAGCAGGCGGAAGGTGGAACACTTTTCCTCGATGAGATCGGCGACATGCCGATGGAAGCGCAGACGCGATTGCTGCGTGTTCTGCAGCAGGGCGAATACACCACCGTTGGCGGGCGGACAGCAATCAAGAGCAACGTGCGCATCATTGCTGCGACCAACAAAGACTTGCGACTATTAATTCAGCAAGGCCTCTTCCGCGAAGATCTGTTTTTCCGCCTGAATGTCGTGCCGCTTCGCCTGCCGCCATTGCGTGAGCGGACGGAGGATATTCCCGACTTGATTCGACACTTTTTTACGCAAATCGCACGCGAAGGTTTGCCGCTGAAACAGATCGACGGCCCCGGACTCGACCGCCTCAAACGGCATCGCTGGCCGGGCAATGTGCGTGAGTTGGAAAATCTCGCCCGTCGGCTGGCGGCGCTTTATCCGCAAGAGGTCATCACGGCGGCAGTGTTGGACAGTGAACTTGCCGAGCCGACGCTCTCCGCCCTTAAGGAAGACGACCGGCCCGATGAACGCTTAAGCACGGCCGTCGAACGGCACCTGAGCGCCTATTTTGCCGGCTTCGATGATCGCTTGCCGCCGGCGGGCCTCTATCACCGGATTTTACGGGAGGTGGAGTACCCGCTGCTTACGGCCGCGCTGGCCGCAACTCACGGCAATCAGATTCGGGCCGCGGACCTTTTGGGCGTTAACCGAAACACGTTACGTAAGAAAATCAGAGACTTGGATATTCAGGTTTATCGGGGCCACTGACGGGTTTGGCCGTGTTCCCGCGGCTTTTATGCCGCGTTATTGTCTCAATTCGGCAACATTGTTGTATAAAAGCATCAGTGCGTGGCTATAAGCTGCGCCTGACCGGACGGGACACTCGGGGAACCGACCGCAGGGGGCCATGAACGCCGATCAAGCGATAACTGCCGAAGCAGGATTTAGCGGACCCATTGCCAAGGGCGGTGACGGCCGCGCGTTGGGCCTGATTGCGGTCGGTCTCGCGCTGCTCTCGGCATTTGTCACATTCATCGTTCTTGCCGACTTCACGCCGATCGCGCCTACACATTACGTCGTGGTCACGCTGCTGCTGACGAATGCGGCGACAGGCTTGCTGTTGCTGGCCGTCATCGGACGCGAGGTTTGGCAAGTCGTGCAGGCACGGCGCATCGGCAAAGCCGGCGCGCGACTGCACGTGCGGATCGTCGGGCTTTTCTCGCTGATCGCCGCCGCGCCCGCCATCCTGGTGGCAATCGTTGCAAGTGTGACGCTCGATCGCGGTCTCGACCGTCTCTTCTCGACGCGCACAAGAGCGGCGTTGCAGAACTCGCTGATCGTGGCGGAAGCCTATTTGCGCGACCATGCCCAGATCGTGCGTTCGGACATCATGGTCATGGCCTACAATGTCGGCGCGAATAAAACGGTGTTCGACACGGACCATGAAAAGCTTCGTCAATTCTTGACGTTTCAGGCATCGGTCCGTGGGCTCGCCGCTGCAATCGTGCTCGACGGCAACCTGTCGGTGATCGAGCGCGCCAATTTGCCCACCAGTCAGACGTTCGCAATTCCGCCAAAGGAAGTATTGGCGACAATCGGCGAAAAGGAACCGCAAATCGTCCTTCTCCCGGACGTGAACTACGTCGCCGCGGCGGTAAAGCTGCACGGTTACGACAACTATTATCTTTACGTCGCGCGCCTGCTGGACCCGCGGGTGGTTCCGGAATTACAGGCCACGAAGGAAAGCGTGCGGGAATACGTCGCGATCGAATCGCGCCGTCTCGGCATTCAGGTCGCATTTGCGCTGATGTACACTGTCATCGCGCTCATTGTGATGCTTTCGGCGGTGTGGATCGGTCTTAACTTTGCCAACCGGCTGGTGGCGCCGATCCGACGGCTCATCGGCGCCGCAAACGTCGTCTCGACAGGCAATCTTTATGTGCGCGTTCCGGTGCGCCAGTCCGAGGGCGATCTTGCCAACCTCGGTGAAACCTTCAATCGCATGACCCAGGAGCTTCGGACGCAGCGCGACGACATTGTGCGCGCGCGCGACGTGATCGACAGCCGGCGCCGTTTCACCGAAGCGGTCCTTTCCGGGGCGAGCGCCGGCGTCATCGGTGTCGACGGGAACGGACGCGTGAGCATCCTAAACCGTTCGGCAGAACGGTTGATCGGACAAAACGAACAAGACGCACTCGGCCGTCCGGTAACCGATGTCCTGCCGGAACTTGCACCGGTTATGACGGAGGCCCAGTCAGGCGGGCAGCGTCTGACGCAAGGACAGATCACGATCAACCGCAACAATCGCGAGCGCAATCTGTCGGTGCGCGTTACCAGCGAGCAGTCGGGCGAGTCCGAGCACGGGTATGTGGTCACACTTGACGACATTACGGAATTGGTGGCGGCGCAGCGAACGTCGGCCTGGGCTGACGTCGCCCGACGCATCGCGCATGAAATCAAGAATCCGCTGACACCGATCCAGCTTTCCGCCGAACGGTTGCGCCGAAAATACGGAAAGGTGATCGGAGCGGAGGATCGCACCGTCTTCGACCAGTGCACCGACACGATCGTGCGTCAGGTCGATGACATCAAACGCATGGTGGATGAGTTTTCCCGCTTTGCCCGCATGCCGAAGCCGGTGATCGAGGCGGACGACGTTGCCGATACCGTCCGTCAGACCGCATTCCTGATGCGGGTCGGCAATTCCGACATCGATATCGACGTCAAAATTGCCGAGGATCCGATGCCTGCGCGCTTCGACCGGCGTCTGATCTCGCAAGCGCTGACGAACATCATCAAAAATGCGACCGAGGCGATTGCCGCCGTGCCCCCCGGCGAGCTCGGCAAGGGCCGTATTAGCCTATTCGCCGCGCGCGATGGCGGAGACATCATCATCGATGTGGTCGACAACGGCATCGGCTTGCCAAAGGAAAACCGCCACCGCCTGCTCGAGCCTTACGTCACCACGCGGGAAAAAGGCACCGGCCTTGGTCTCGCCATTGTCGGCCGTATCGTCGAGGAGCACGGGGGAGTTATCGAACTCGGTGACGCAGCGGATCGCATTCCGGGCCAGCGCGGCGCCTGGCTGCGCATACGCTTCGCCGCCAGTCTGACCGGCGCGCCTGCTTCTGCCGAGCCAACGGCAACGACCATCAAGACGTAACGAGTCACAGTCATGACGGCCGAGATTTTGATCGTTGACGATGAAGCCGATATCCGCGACCTGGTCGCCGGAATTCTGGAGGATGAGGGTTATAGCGCCCGCACCGCTCGCAATAGCGAGGAGGCCTTATCCGCGATCGCCTCGAAGCGCCCGCATCTCGTTTTTCTGGACATCTGGCTGCAAGGGAGCCGGCTTGACGGCTTGCAGCTGCTCGACGCCATCAAGCAGGAACACGCGGACCTTCCGGTGGTCATGATTTCAGGGCACGGCAATATCGAAACCGCGGTCGCCGCCATCAAGCACGGCGCCTACGATTTCATCGAAAAGCCCTTCAAGGCCGACCGGCTGGTGCTGGTCGCCGACCGCGCGCTCGAGACGTGGCGATTGCGGCGCGAGGTAAAGCAGCTCAAACAATCGGCGCCGGCGCAACCGATCATCGTCGGCCATTCCGCCGCAATCGGCCAATTGCGCCAGAC
>DASUKT010000103.1:0-3007 GCA_036278575.1 Pseudolabrys sp.
ACCACGTCCGTTGAGAATATCAGATCGCCTACCCCCCTCCCGCTCGCCTTCGCGGCCGCTTCGGCGAGCGACCTCCCCCTCAAGGGGGGAGGGAGCTCCGCTGCGGTCGCGGTAATGACGCCGTCTCATCAGCGCACATACATCGGCCGTTCGGTGCCGCGGCTGGAGGACAGGCCGCTGCTCATGGGAAAGGGCCGCTTTGCCGCCGATATTTCCTTTCCCGATCAGTTGCACATGCGCGTCGTGCGCTCGCCCATAGCACATGGAAAATTGCGGGGCATCGATACCAGCGCGGCGCGCGCATATCCAGGCGTGCACGCGGTGTGGACATTCACCGACGTGGCGCACATTCCGCCGATCGGCTTCCGTTTGACCGGCTTGAAGGAGCTTGAACCCTATCGCCAGCATGTGCTCGCGCGCGATCACGTTCGCTATGTCGGCGAGCCGATCGCGGTCGTGTTCGCAGAAAATCAATACACCGCCGAAGATGCCGCCGAGCTTGTCGAAGCGGATATAGAGCCGCGGCAAGTCATAATCGATGCAAGCAGCGAACCGGGCTTTTTCGACGGCACGCAACCGACCGAAACGAGCGTGCTGCGCAAGGGCTACGGCGATATCGACACCGCCTTCCGCAACGCGCATGCTGTCGTCTCGCTCGAGCTTTCAATCGGCCGCCACACCGGCGTGCCGATCGAGACGCGCGGCGCCATCACGCGCTATGACGAGCAGCGCGACATCCTGGAGATGCACGGCGCAGCCAAAGTGCCGCACTGGAATCGCGATCAGATCGCGCAGCTGCTCGGCCGAAAAAGAGAATCCGTACAGCTCTACGAAGGCCACGTCGGCGGCGGCTTCGGCATCCGCGGCGAGCTTTATCCGGAAGACGTGCTCGCCTGCTACGCCGCGCTGAAATTGCGCATGCCCATCAAATGGATCGAGGACCGGCGCGAGCACCTGATCGCCGCCAATCACTCGCGCCAGCAACACCATAAAATCCGCGCCGCTATCGATTCACAGGGCCGCATCCTCGGCATCGAGAACGAATTCTTCCACGACAACGGCGCCTACATGCGCACGCATGCGGCGACCGTGCCCGATCTCGCCGCAGCGATGCTGCCCGGCCCTTACCGCGTGCCGGCCTATCGCGCCATCGGCCACATCCGCCTCACCAACAAGACGCCGTGCGGCACCTATCGCGCGCCGGGCCGTTACGAGACGACGTTCGTGCGCGAGCGGCTGCTCGATGCGATCGCGGCGAAAGTCGGCGTCGACGCAATCGAAATCCGCCGCCGCAACTTGATCGGCACGCAGGCGATGCCCTACAGGCTTGGCCTCGAAACGCTCGGCACCGAGATCATTTACGATTCCGGCGATTATGTGCGGCTGCTCGACAAGACGCTCGCCGCGATCAAATGGAATGCCCTGCAAGAAGAATTGCGCGCAAGGCGGAGCAAAGGCGAGAACGTCGGCGCCGGGCTCGCGATGTTCGTGGAAAAAAGCGGGCTCGGCCCTTTCGACAAGGTGCGCGTCGAAGCCGCGCCGGATGGCAGCATCGAGGTCATCACCGGCGTGGCTTCCATCGGCCAAGGCGTCGAAACCGTCATCGCGCAGATTTGCGCCGATACGCTCGGTGTCGATTACACGCAGGTTCGGGTCACACACGGCCAGACGGACCGCATCGACAAGGGCATGGGCGCTTTCGCCTCGCGCGTAACGGTCATGTGCGGCGAGGCGACACGGCTCGCCGCGACAAAGCTACGCGAGAAGGCTCTAACGGTGGCTGCCGAGTTGATGCAGAAAAACGCGGAGCAGCTCACGATCGTCCGCGGCCAAATCATGAGCAACAGTGAACGACATGGCCCGTCAATGTCACTCGGCGATGTTGCACGTGCGCGGGGCGGCGGGCTGGTCGCGGAAGATCAGTTCGATTCGGCGCACATGGTCTACCCTTATGGCGTCCACGTCGCGGTAGTTGGCGTTGACACGGCAACCGGCGCGATACAGGTCGAGAAATATTTTGTCGCCTATGACATCGGCAAAGCGGTCAACCCGATGCTTGTCGAAGGGCAGATCCTTGGAGGCGTGGCGCAAGGGATCGGTGGCGCATTGCTGGAGGAATTTCTTTATGACGAGAATGTTGAACCGCTGTCAGTCAGCTTCGCCGATTACCTGATGCCGACCGCGCGCGAAACGCCACCCATAACCGTGCTGCTGTCGGAAGACGCGCCGAGCCCGCTCAATCCGCTCGGACTAAAAGGCGCCGGCGAAGCGGGCGTCAA
This sequence comes from Pseudolabrys sp., assembly GCA_036278575.1. Lineage (GTDB taxonomy): Bacteria > Pseudomonadota > Alphaproteobacteria > Rhizobiales > Xanthobacteraceae > Pseudolabrys. Next base: position 2,280 of record DASUKT010000103.1, read on the forward strand.
TGCCGCCGGCGCGGCGATCGCGTCCGCGATCGACGACGCGCTCGGCATTCCGGGCGCGGTGAGGCAGCTTCCGGTCTCGCCGCAGCGGGTCATGGCCATTCTGAAAAATCGCTAGAAGGCCGATTGCAAAGTCAAATTAGAATTCATCGCCCGTCAAGCGTTGGGCGACGTTTGCGCGTAGCTGCTGGAGATCGAGCGTGCACAGCGTGTGGCGGTGCGTGCCCGCAGGCATTCCCCATTTTACGCAGTAAGAGCTATTTTCAGCCGCGATCTTCCGCGCCTGCTCACGTTCGAGTGCGGCTTTGGCCGCCACCAGTTGGGGCGTGACGATCACCACGGTGTAGATGACGAAAACGAAAAGCGTGGCCCACAGCGCCGCGTGCACATGATTATAGACCCGCGTGAATTTGCACCAAGCCTTGCGCGAAATCATCGAGGCCTCGCCAAGGTCATCCCGTCGCCCACCGGCAACACGACGCGATCGACGCGCTCATCGCGTGAAATCTTGTCATTCAGCGCGCGGATTGGAACGGTGCGCGGACCGCTATCGGCAGGATCGGCAACGCGCCCGTTTTGCAGCATGTTGTCGAGGACAATCAGCCCACCTTGCCGGACCAACATGAGCGCCTTTTCATAATAGGCGTCGTACTCGTCTTTGCTTGCATCGATGAAGACCAGATCGAAGGCGCTGTCGCCCGCAGCCAGGGAGGTCAGCGACTCGAGCGCGG
>DASUKT010000104.1:0-3171 GCA_036278575.1 Pseudolabrys sp.
AACGGCTATTCGGCGCCGGAATCGCCAAGAGTGAGCTGGAGCTCATACAGGCGCGCCCGCTGGACATAGGGTCAGTCATTCTTCATTACCGCCGCAAGTAAACATGGTGGTTGCTGCGCACGACGGCCTGCTGTCGGCAACGCAGACATCATCCTCGATGCAACACGCACCCTAGCACTCGTTTGAGCCAAGCAGCCAGCGGGCAGACCGGATCGTCAAAATTCTCTTTAATGGACCGTTGCGGCGGCCAGACTAGTGGCGCGATTTCAATCGCGCCATTTCGAGCATCGTCAGAAAAAAAATTGCGCATATGAAATAGCGCGTTACGATCCAGCGAGAAAATCGAATGCTGGAGACAAACATGCCGACCGTCCGCGTGTCCGTGTTGCAGCTGCCAGCCGCAGCAGTTCGCCGGCCTCAAGAAATTGATGGCGGAGTCGATGGCGGCGCTTGAACCGGGCATCCGCCCGATGCGCGGTCTTATCCACTTCTACGCAGGAGAAGATGAGGCTGGAACGCGCTCATCAATGTCAGTGTGTGGCGCACCTCGGAGGATGCGAAGCAGTTGGATACATTTCAGCCGATGCTCGATCTCGGTAAGGTGTTCGTGAGCAAGGGAGCGGTGTTCGATCGCCCCATCCTGTATTATGCGTCGCTGTGGGAAATCGTGCCGGAGCGATTGCCGCCGAATTGACCGTCGGCAACATTGTTCTGGATGTAGTCAACAGCAAACGGAACTGCACCGGGCCTCGACGGTTGAAAGTAGCATGACCATGCGGCCTGACCGTTATCGGAACGCAATCGTCCCTCACATCTATGTCGATGGAGCTTCGGACGCGATCGCATTTTACAGGCGGGCGTTCGGTGCAGAGGAATTATTCCGGATTGTCAGACCGGACGGCAAAATCCTGCACGCCGAAATTTCGATTTGCAACTCCGTGGTTATGATCGGCGATCCGGACGATAGATTGTACGGCGAGCCGCGCAGACTTGGACGCTGCACGGCCAGTCTCCACATCTTCACGGATGACAACGAGGCCTTGCTGCGTCACGCGGTCGGGGCAGGCGCGGATGAGATCCAACCGCCGACCGATATGTTCTACGGCGCCAACTCCGCCAGCGTGCGCGATCCCTATGGCCATGTGTGGGTGCTGCTGTCGTGGCAACAAGACCTCGATCCGTCTGAGATGGAACGTCGCGGAAATGCTCTCCTGCCCTGATGAACACCTGGCCGCCAGATGGTTGGCATGTGAGAAGGTGCTGACGGTCTTTTTGCTATGGATTCGACGGAATGGTTGCCGGCGCTGGTCTTGGAAATCCGCCGATCGCTACCGATAGTCACCGAAACCGCGCAGATTCTGAATCGCCGAATTTTCTTTTTGAAATCAAGAGCGTGAATTTCTGACGGATCGGAAAGACGGTTCTTCATCGCGCGGAAAATTTGCGTCGTTGAATCAATGCGTTGGCTCAGTACAATCGAGTGGGAGTGAGCCCCCAAGGTATCCCTGTAGAATCTTTCAGCCAGAGACAGCGGCCGTCTTCGAGGAGCACAAGCATGGGCGGAAAGCGACCCGAAAAAGCGCCGGCTGTTCTGCTCAACGAGCGAGGGCTTGTGGAGTCGCCGCGCTGGCATGATGGCTGCCTGTGGTTCGCGGACTGGACCGCGGGTGAAATCCTTTCTTTGGCAAGTGATGGCGCCAAACGTATAGAGGCGAGAGCAGCCGCGCCGCCGCTCTCTTTCGATTTCGCGCCGAATGGGACCATGTTCGTGGTTGCTGCAGGCGCAGATCATCTTCTTTGCCAGCAGCGCAACGGCCAACTGTCTCCTTTCGCCAGCTTCGGGAAGGCGGGCGGCTGGAACGAGATTGTGATTGACGCTGCAGGACGTATCTATGTGAACGGCCCGCAGCTCCTTCTCGTGCGGCCGGATGGCAGCGTCGAAGTTCAGGCGGAGGGTTTCGCGTTTCCAAATGGCATGGCGATTTCAGGCGATGGGCGGACTCTTGTTTGCGCTGAAAGTCACGGCCGCCGGTTGACGGCGTTCGCTGTCGGCCAGGATGGCCGCCTCTCCGATCGACGCATATGGGCTACATTGCCGGGACCGCCCGATGGCATATGTTTCGACGCCGAGGGCGCGATCTGGTACGCCGACGTTCCGAACGCGTGCTGTCGCCGGGTGCGCGAGGGCGGCGAGTTGCTGCAAGAGATCAAGCTCGACAGGGGCGCCTTCGCCTGCATGCTCGGCGGCGGGGACCGCCGCACGCTGTTTATTACCGCCGCCCGATGGTTCGGCATGGACCGGATACCCGATATTGCAGGGACAGGACAGGTTCAGGCGATCGATGTCGCTGTTTCGGGCGCCGGCTGGCCCTACGGCTGATTGGAAGCGCCGTCTTACATGGCGCCCGAGCAAAAAAATTTACCGCTAAAATTCAGCGGATTACGCTAGCTGAAGGCCATTGAGTGGGAATGAGGTCCGCTCAATAACTCAGCTTCGGATACCAGTCCGTGCCACGGCCTTCCGGCGTCAAGTCCAAGATCGACCACAGCGACGCAATGTCCGGCGCGTCGCGCGGATCCTGCCCCGGATCGGCCATGTCCTTCGTCATCTCGCTTGCCCAGAACAGCCGCACCGTATCGCCGTCGCGCCGGTAAACGATGAGCGCCGGATATTCGAAGCCCTCCGGCGTCAGCACGCCGAGGTCCTTGGCGTAATCGTCACCGGCCGTCTGCACGAAATCGAGATGACGCCAGCCACGCTCGACGGCGAATGCATTCTGACGCTCGACCGGCGAGCGGCCGAGAATTTTCAGCGCGACGCGCTGCTTGATATCGGCGGCATTGCCGTTCACCGCACCGAGCCAGTTGGTGCACATGGGGCAGGGACGTTCGCGTTGCGGGCCGTACATCCAGAAATACGTGACCAGCGTATCGTGCTTGCCGAACAAGTCCTTGAGGCCGAGCTCGGTGCCGTTTGCATCCTTGAAGCGGTAGTTCTTGGTGATCGCCGGGCCGGGTGGCAGCGCGCGCCGCTGTTCGGCGAGCCGCGTCATGTGACGGCGGAATTCTATTTCTTCCGCGAGCAGCGCCTCACGTGCTTTGCGGTAGTCGGCGCTTTCGTTGGGGAACGGTGTCTTGGCCTTCCTGGCGAGAGTGGTGGCGGGTGTGAGG
>DASUKT010000105.1:0-9277 GCA_036278575.1 Pseudolabrys sp.
TTGCCGCGCAGGTTCATGTCGGCCTGCTTCGGATCCTGCTGCTCGTAAAAGCCTTCGGGCGACGAGTGCCAGATATCGATTTCCGCGCCCTCGATCGGCTTTCCGTTCTGGTCCTTGACCCAGCAGTTGACGAACAGCGACGGCCCCGGCGTCGGCGACCGGATGATCGAGCCGCCGCTTTCGGTGCGCGGCGAGTTCATGCGCCAGAATGGGCCCAGCAGGTTTGCGGTGGTTTCGGTCTGACCTTTATTGCCGTTGTTGAGCAGGCAGATGAGCGTGGAGAAGCCGAGCGAGCCGGACATCAGCACAACTTCGTTATGGTTGTCGGTTGTCTTTTGCCCAAGCGCCGTAATGTACGCGACCGCTTTCTCGAACTCCTCCTCGGTCAGGTGCACGTCGCGGGCAAACGCATGCAGGTGCTTCACCAGTGCGGCGAGGATTTCGCGCAGGCGTGGATTTTCCACGTTCTTGAACGCATCCAGCACCGCGTCGGTGACGTTTTCCTGCCGTTCGATAATCATTTCCTGTCTCCGACTTCTCCATAGTCATGCCCGGCACTCGGGTCCGTCTTCGCCGGCCCGAGTACAAGCCTTGTGCCGGGCATCCACGTCTTTCCTAATTTTAGGAAGCAAGGCGTGGATGGCCGGGATGAGCCCGGCCATGACGAACTCCTAACCCGCTCGTTCGTGGAAGAAGTCATATATCTTTCGCGCCGTCTCCGCATTAATTCCCGGCACATTGGCAAGGTCGGGCAGCGACGCCCGCTCGATGGCTTTGAGCGTGCCGAAGTGGCGCAGCAGGGCGCGCTTGCGGGTGGGCCCGATCCCCGGGATTTCCTGCAAGCCGGCTTCACGGACATCCTTCTTGCGGCGCGCGCGATGGGAGCCGATGGCAAAGCGGTGCGCCTCGTCGCGCAGCCGCTGGACGAAATAAAGCAGCGGGTCGCGCGGCGGCAGCTTGAACGGGTCGCGCGCGGGCATGAAGAACGTCTCCCGGCCGGCATCGCGATCCGGACCTTTCGCGATCGCGACCAGGGGCACGTGGGTTATGCCGAGGCCGGCGAGCGTCTCCTCGGCCACGCGCAGTTGCCCTCGCCCGCCGTCGATCAGCACCAGATCGGGCCAGGGCGACTCGAGGTCCTCACCGTCGGGGCTGTCATCCTTCGAGGCTCGCTGCGCGAGCACCTCAGGATGACGATCGACCGCCGCGCCAGTTCCGTCATCCTGAGGTGCGCGCCCAAGGCGCGCCTCGAAGGATGACGGCACGCTCGCCGCGCGCGGATTTTCCTCCATCAGCCGTTTGAAACGGCGCTGTAAAACTTCGCGCATCATGCCGTAGTCGTCACCCGGCGTCAGTTCGGCCGAGCGGATATTGAACTTGCGATACTGGTTTTTGCGGAAGCCTTCCGGGCCGGCGACGATCATGGCGCCGACCGGGTTGGTGCCGGCGATATGACTGTTGTCGTAAACCTCGATGCGCCGCGGCGCACGCGGCAAGGAAAATGTTTCGCTCAACGCATTGAGCAAACGTTGTTGCGAGGAGTTGTCGGCAAGCTTGCGCGCCAGCGCTTCGCGCGCGTTGGCGAGTGCATGTGTCACCAGCTCCTTGCGCTCGCCGCGCTGCGGCACGGCGATGTCGACCTTGTGTCCGACCTTGGTGCAAAGCGCTTCCGCCAGCAGCGCCCGCTCCTCGAAATCGTGCGTGACGAGAACGCAGCGGGGCGGCGGCTTGTCGTCATAGAACTGCGCGAGAAATGCCCCCAATACCTCGCCCGGTCCGAGCGCACGGTCCGCCTTGGGAAAATAGGCGCGGTTGCCCCAGTTTTGGCCGGTGCGGAAAAAGAACACTTCGACGCAGCTGAATCCGCCTTCCTGATGGACGGCGAACACGTCGGCTTCCTCGACACTGCGCGGATTGATGCCCTGGTGCGACTGGATTGCCGATAGCGCCGCGAGACGATCGCGGTAGATTGCGGCGCGCTCGAAATCGGTCGCGGCCGATGCCGTATCCATTTCCACGGCAAGCTCCTGCTGCACCGAGCGGCTGCGGCCGGAGAGAAATGCGTTCGCCTCGCGCACCAACTCGCTGTATCCGGCGAAATCGATCTCGCGCGTGCACGGCGCCGAGCAGCGCTTGATCTGGTAAAGCAGGCACGGACGCGTGCGGGCCTCGAAAAACGAATCCGAGCACGAGCGCAAGAGGAATGCGCGTTGCAACGCATTGATCGTGCGATTGACCGCCCCGGCATTGGCGAAGGGCCCGTAGTAGTGGCCCGGCCGCGAGCGCGCGCCGCGATGCTTGAGGATCTGCGGCGCCCAGTGATCCGATGTGATCAGAATGTAGGGAAACGACTTGTCGTCGCGCAGCAGCACGTTGAAGCGCGGCCGCAGCCGCTTGATCAAATTCGCTTCCAGCAGCAGCGCTTCGGTTTCCGTCGCGGTGGTGACGAACTCGATCGAAGCCGTTGCCGCGATCATGCGCGTGATGCGGCTGTCATGGCCGGTCGGCCGCGTGTACGAGGCAATCCGCTTGCGGATGCTTTTTGCTTTGCCGACGTAGAGCACGTCGCCTTTTGCGTCGATCATCCGGTAGACGCCGGGAGACCTGGGCGCGTGTTTGGCGTCGCGCGCGATCGCGGCAAGCCCGGCAGCGAGCGTACCGGGCACCTGCGGCGCTTCCCGTTCCGGTTCCGGCAGCGCCTGCTCGTCATCTTCCTCGACGAGCTCGGTCGCGGGGTCGATGTCCTTTTTTGATCCACTCATCGGGTTTTCTAAGATAGTGCCGCGGAAGGCTCGCGGAAGTTCCCCTCAAACGTTCCGCCCACACGAGCGGTGCGGCAAACGGCTGCGGCGCCGTAAAATATCCCCACCGCACATAGTAAATGAAATGGCACGCGGGCGCGCGCGAATAACGTTTCTTTAGGGATAGCGGCCGGAAGCGGTTTCGCGATTCATATCCGCTTAACGTAAAGTACCCGATAAACCTTTCACGAATTTGTCGATCTTTTGCCGATTTAGTCGGCTCAATCTCATGCACGCGTCGTCTGCAAGACGAGGCCGCGCATCGCAAAAAGATCGATGGGGTCGATTGTCTGGCGCCAACGCCGGCATCGAAACGTGCGTGTGGAGGGTTTGATGAAGAAAGCGATTTGCGCCGCCGCGACCGCTTTGGTCGCCGCCTCAGGGACCGCTACGGCCGCCGATTTTCCGGGCGGAGGAGCCCCGTACTACTCGCCCGCGCCGCGCTACTACAATTGGGCCGGCCCCTATGCCGGCGTCAATCTCGGCTACCAGTGGGGCGACGTCACCAACAACCCGACGAGCCCGAGCGGCTTTGAGGGCGGCTTGCAGGCCGGTTACAACTGGCAGCGCGGCCAATTCGTTTTCGGCGCCGAAGCGGATATGCAGGCCTCGGGCGCGGACGACACCTTCGCTCCTTACAAGTTCTCCAACCCCTGGTTCGGAACCCTGCGCGGCCGCGCGGGACTTGCATACAACAACGTGCTCTTTTACGGCACGCTCGGCCTCGCGCTCGGCGAACTGAAAGGCCAGAATCTGTCGCTCGAGGAAACGAAAACGCTGGGCGGCTGGGCCGGCGGCCTCGGCGTCGAGGTCGGATTCAACCAGAACTGGTCGGCGCGCATCGAATATCTCTACATGGATCTGAGCAGCCGCGCGTACTCGATCACCGGCGTCGACAACGGACTGCGGTCCAACATGATCCGCTTCGGCATCAACTACCACTTCTGATCGTGGCAAAGTTCGCACGCAAAACCCCGGGCCTCGCCCGGGGTTTTGCTTTTGAAACGCTGCAAGTTTTTTGCTCACGCGGCGGCGCCCAAATACTCGCGTACCGTGCCACAATTCTTTCTGGCAAGATCATGGCATTTACCCGGCGTAAATAAGAAACAAGAATCGGCGAACTCGCGGCAATTGTGTGTCTCGCCTGCACTAGACAGAACTCCACTTCCGAATACTTTGCGTTCCATCAGTGCCTGAGTGAGGGCGTATTGGAGGGTTGTGGAAATGAAGCGTGTGGTTATGGCGAGCGCTGTGGCGTTTACAATGATCGCGACGGCGGCATCGGCGGCGGACCTCGGAAGGCGCCCGGCGATGCCGACAAAGGCGCCGGAATATGTCGCGCCGATGTACAGCTGGACCGGTTTCTACTTGGGCATTAACGGCGGCGGCGGCTTTGGCCGTTCGTCATTCTCCGCCCCGTTCGCTACCGGCTCGTTCGACACGTCGGGCGGCGTGGTCGGCGGCACGATCGGCTACAACTGGCAAACCGGACCCGTGGTGTTCGGCCTCGAAGGCGACATCGACTGGAGCAGTGTCCGCGGCGACACAATCTGCGCGCCGCTCACCAGTTGCGAAGCACGTAACGATTGGCTCGGCACCTTCCGCGGCCGTCTCGGTTATGGCGCCAATATGTTCATGCCTTACGTCACCGGCGGCTTGGCTGTCGGCAACATTAAGACGAACATTGCCGGTCTCGGCAGCACCGACGAGACGAGCGCCGGCTGGACGATCGGCGCGGGCCTCGAGACCAAAATCGCAGGACCGTGGTCGGCCAAGATCGAATATCTCTTTGTCGATCTCGGCCGTAGCGATTCAATCCTCGGGTCCGAGGCGGAATTCCGTACAAATCTGGTTCGTGGTGGCGTGAACTACCGGTTTTGATCCAGCGCGGAACTAGATTCCAAAGCAAAAGTCCCGGAACTTCCGTTCCGGGACTTTTGCTTTGCGGAACATGTTGCTGCAAAAACACAACGACAGAGTTCCTGCTTTCTTGTCACGATTTCGGCACAAAATCAGGAACTGTTCTGTCCCCAGTGAGTTGGGCGGCTATCGGGGGACGGTGCTTTCGCGACCGTCCGTTACTTTCAATGAGGTGCATCATGCGTGGCTATCTTCGTGCCGGCGTGCTGGTCGCGGCTGCAGCGTTTATGGGCGTGACCACGGCATCGGCTGCGGACCTTGGACGGCGACAAGCATTGCCGGAAAAGGCGCCGCCCTATGTCGAACCGGTTTACAACTGGACCGGTTTTTACGTCGGTATCAACGGCGGTGGCGGCTTCGGCCATTCGTCATTCACGGATCCTTTCTTTTCGGATCGCTTCAATGTGTCCGGCGGCCTCGTCGGCGGCACGCTCGGTTACAATTGGGAATCGGGCCCCATCGTGTGGGGTCTTGAGGGCGACATCGACTGGAGCAGCATCCGCGGCAGCGCGGACTGCGGCATCGCCACAACCTGTCATCTGCGCAACGACTGGCTCGGCACCTTCCGCGGCCGGCTTGGTTACGCTGTGAACCAAAGCTTGCTGCCGTACATCACCGGCGGTCTCGCGGTCGGCAATATCAAGAACTCGATCGACTTCGTCGGAAGTTCGAACGAGACGAAGGCCGGCTGGACGGTCGGCGCCGGTCTCGAAGCGCGCATCAGCGGGCCGTGGACCGCCAAGATCGAGTATCTATTCGTCGATCTCGGCCACGGCGATCCGATCCTTGGATCGGATGCGAAATTCCACGCGAACCTTGTTCGTGCGGGTCTGAACTACAAGTTCTGATCAGAGCAACGCTCTGCACATCGCGATCTTCATCGGTGTGCGCTAACTGAAAAGCCCCGGCGAGAGCCGGGGCTTTGTTCATCAAGCTCGCGCCCGGAAGGTCAAGCTTCCCCTTTCGTTTGCGCGAACGCCGGTACTCGTGTCGCGAATTCGTCGTGCCAGCGGACCAGGCGCGGATGGTCTTTGCGCCAATCTCCTTTGAAGCGCAGATCGCGATAGCCGAGCACGCAAGCCAGCGCGATCTGTCCGACATTGGGCAGCGCATCGAGTTTCGGTGGCGCAGCTTCAAGCGATGCGAGCCCGCGCGCCACTTTGCCTTCCTGCCGTTCGACCCACGACTGCACGCGCATGTTGTCCGGGCGATAGCGGTTTTCGTAAACCAGCAACACGGACGCATCGAGAATACCGTCGCATAGCGACTGCAAGCACAGCGTCGCGAAACGCGCCGCCGGATCGCGCGGAATGATGCGGCCGCCGCCGGCGCGATGATCGAGATACTCGAGAATGACACGCGAATCGAAATAGACGGTGCCGTCCTCGATAATCAGCGCCGGGATTTTACCGAGCGGATTTTCCTTGCGGATGGTATCGCCGGCGTCGTTGAGATCGGTGTCACGCACCTCGATGTCGCCATCGAGCTTGAGCAAGCCCGCGCCAATACGCACCTTGCGCACGAACGGCGAGCTTGGAGACGAACGCAAGATCATCATGAAAAAATCGCCCTCTCGCCAAAGCGGGATCGACCCGCGGCTATCCATTTCTTGAATTTGTGAGCGGGCGCGTGCGCCGGCGCCCGGAGCGCAGTCAGCCGGTGACGACGAGGTTCACCGCTTTCGGGCCTTTGCCTTTTTTATCGGGCTCCACATCGAAGCTGATGCGCTGTCCCTCGTTGAGTCCTTTTAGTCCGGCTTGCTCGACCGCGGTGATGTGCACGAACACGTCGCGTCCGCCATCGTCCGGCTTCACAAAACCGTAGCCCCTTTCACTGTTGAAGAACTTCACGACACCCGTTTGTGCCATCTGGAAAACTCCTCTCCCCGTACTGCTCTGCCGCCAGCCCCCACGGCATGGCGGCTCGGCCCGACATTCGCACTCGGGGAAAGCATCGGCCGCTCCCACGGCCTCACTCACTCCGCCGGCCCCCCACAGGAGGCGGAACGTCATTGCCAAGTCCCGGAACTAGACACCAATGCCGGTCCGGTGGAAAGAGGCTCGAAAGGGCTATGGCCTGCCCTCGCCGGCCAGCCAATCCAGCCGAAAGCCGCCTTTACCGTTGCGGCCCAGCACCTTGGCCAATTCCGGCAGAAGGACCGACAGCTCCTTCTCGAGCGTCCAGGGCGGATTGACGAGGATCAGGCCCGAGCCGTTCAGCCGGGTCGGATCGTGGAGCGGTCTGACTGTGAACTCCGCCCGCAAGATTTTGGCGATGCCGAGGCGGCGAATCCGTTTGGCCAGCGCGTCCGGTTCGGGCCGGCCCTTGATCGGGTACCAGAGCGCGAAAATTCCCGTCGCCCATTTGGGATGGGCTTCGGCAAGGCTGCGCGACAAGCGGATAAAATCGCCATCCTCCTCAAACGCCGGATCGACCAGGACGATGCCGCGGCGTTCTTTTGGCGGTACGTAAGCCGACAGCGCCGTCCAGCCGTCGATCTGCAATGTTTTGATCCGTGCGTCGCCGTGCAAATTGGCGGCAAGCGCGCGCGCCGCCTTCGGCTCGAGCTCGCACGCGATCAGCCGATCTTGCGCACGCAGCCATGCGCGCGCCAGCGCCGGCGAACCGGGATACTGCTTGAGCTGCCCGCGCTCGTTAAGCGCAGCGACGACATCGACGTACGGCTTGAGCAACGCCGCGACATGCGCCGGCAGTTGCGCGTCTAGCAGTAGCGCAATTCCTTCGCGCCATTCCCCGCCCCGCCTCGCTTCCTCGCCGCCAAGATCGTAAAGGCCGGCGCCGGCATGCGTGTCGATGATGCGAAAGGCCGCCGGCTTGCTGCGCAGATAATCAAGAATGCGGCACAGCACCGCATGCTTGAAGACATCGGCGAAACTGCCGGCGTGAAAAGCATGACGATAATTCAAGTCGCAAATCCTGCCTGCGGCCGTGCCCCGGCGCGGCGCTCGAGCTTACGCCGGGTCGACAAAGCCGGCCCCTTTTCGAGCAAGGTTTATGCGAACATTGCAGCGGTGCAAACGTAAAACGGCGCGCCCAATGCTTTTCACGCCGGAGGGACGCGCCGTTTTCGATAACCCGGCGAAAGTTCAATGCACGCTTGGCTGCAAAGCCGCGGCTTCCGAGCGGCCTTGGCCGCGCATCGGCGGCATCAGGACGCTTGCGCGTTGGCAGGTTGCGCGCGCGACTTCTGCGCAATCGTGAAAACCGAAATTCTTGCCGAGGCACACGCGTATCTCGCGCAACCGCTTGCTGTCGCAGACCACAGCCATCGCGCTGCGTGAAAGACCCGGATTGGCCTTGGCAAACGCATCCTCGACTTCAGCGGGTGTAACCGTCAGTGGGGCCGCCAGAGCGACATATTGCGGGGGAATTTTCACCGCCGCGCGCGCCTTATGCACGGCCGCAAAATAGTTCTGCGCATTCATGCCGGAGCACGTGCCGTGGCGATCCCACTCGTGAAAAACGAGACGCGGGCTCGGCATCACGTCGAGCACCGAGGAGACAGTGGTCCGATCGAGCCGCGGCGCCGGCACCTGACAATACGAGGGATAACCGTGCTCGTATTGCGGCCAAAGCCCGTGCACCACAAAAGCGTAAGGCCGCGCACCACACTGCGGGTCAGGCTGCCGGCTGGCTGTGCGCTGGCTGTCGCAGAAGGTGGGCGACCAGGAAAGAGCAAGAACGTAGAAGTCGAATTTGCCGGGCTGATTTCGGCCTCCGCTTTGGGCGAAGGCGACAGGGTTGTTGGACAAAAAGAGAACAGCGAAGACGATGGCGAGTAGCGAACCGATCCGGTTGAACATGGGACGCCTCCAAAGCACAACGAGGGGCGGAACTTTACCGCACAAAAAGAATATATCAAGAACAAAAAGAAAACAAAAAGAGAGTTAAACGGGTGCCTTTTAGGGCCGGGCCATCTTGCAGGCCGGGTTGTAGGCCCAATTGCGGTCAAGGCCCACGACGCACCATTCCACGCCCCAATCGGCGCCGATGATACCGGTATCCTCGCCGATCCAGTAATCGACCCGGCGTTTACGCCCATCGCTCACCAGCGCGGTCGCCCGGCAAAAACGCCGGGGGATCGTGTCCTGCGCCCAAGGGCGGAAGGCTGTCTGGCGTACATGCTCAAAGCCAACGATCCGCAGGTCCGAATTCCAGAACCGGCTTTCCTTCTCGGCAAAACGCCAGGTGATGGTTTCGAGCCCCGCCTCGCAAGCCGGCAGCAGGCCGTCATAGCGCGGGCCGCTCAAATAGAAGTTCTTCTCGAGCCAGCTTGCCGCCGATGCCGGCGTCTGGAAAACGAGGCTCAAGGGAAGCGAAAGCACAATCCATTGCGTCAGCGACAACAAGCGACCGGACCAGCGCGACATGTTCATCTCCCTGACAGGCCTTCGATTTTACCACAGTTTTGCAGGCAGCGCGTGCACTTGACCACAGCTTTAGCTGCGCGCCGGGCTCGCAGCGCAAGCTTCGGCGCGTCATCATCCATGGTGCGAATCGGCATGGCAAGATGTGTATTCACGTTGCGGGGGAAC
>DASUKT010000106.1:0-6816 GCA_036278575.1 Pseudolabrys sp.
GAATGCGCGGGACCGATCGACATGATTCATCATGGCACCGGGCTCACGCCCCCGGCGCTGTTTGACGAAGCCGCGCGCTACGCCCGGCTGGACTGCCCGGCACCGGTTCGACCCGCGTCGGCGACACCGGACCACAGCCACGAGGTCGCCCGCATCCTCGCGGGCTGCGCGCCGCTCGCCGGCACGGTCGCCGAGCGCTATCTGCAGTGCCGCAGTCTCCATGACCCGGCGTCGCCCGACCTGCTGTTCAACCCGGACCTGGCGGATTTCGAGACGCGTCGCGGTTGGCCGGGCATGGTCGTGCGCGTGCGCAATGGCGCGGGCGAGCCCACCGGCGGTATCCATCGCACGTTCCTGCTCGACGACGGTTCTGGAAAAGCGCCGGCGGGCAAGAAGATGCTCGGTCCCGTTGCCGGCGGCTCGGTGCGGCTGTTTGCCATCGGTGATGATCGTCATCTCGGGATCGCCGAGGGCATGGAGACCGCGCTCGCCGCACAGGCGATCTTCGGGATTCCGACCTGGGCGGCGCTCTCCGCCGACGGTCTGAGGAAGTGGGAATGGCCTTCTGACATCAAGCGCGTGACCATCTTTGCGGATGCGGGCGAATCCGGGCAGCAAGCCGCGGCGGCGCTCGTCGAACGTCTGAACCTTGCAGGCATAGCGAACATGATCGTCTCGCCGCTGCATGGTGACGACTTCAATCACGACCTGCAGCATGGTGCATCCGCCAGGGACTATGCAGTCGCGACTCCAGGAGCCGCGCCTATGCTCGCCACTGCGGCCGATTTCGAAGCCGCAGCCCGCGCATTGACCAAACCGCCCGAGCTCCACGCGCTGGGCGCGATCTTGGGCCAGCTCGTCACTGTGCGCCTGGAACCGCTGCCCGAGCGGCAGGTGCTCAGTTCGATCAAGGCGGCCACCGGCATCCCGGTCGCGATCCTCGAAAAACAGATCGGCGAGTTGCGCCGCCGCCTGAACACCACGGGCGACATTCATCGACAGCCGGCGCGGCCGCGCTGGGCGAGCCAGCTCCGTCTCGACCTCGCCGGCACACCGGAGCGCAACGAGGCGAATGTCATCACCGCGCTTTCGAATGACGAGGCATTCGCCGGCGCGCTGGTGTTCGACGACTTCCGCCAGGAGATCATCGTGAGCCGGAACCTGCCGTGGGACGAATCCGTCCCCCCTCTGCCGCGGGCCTGGAGCGACGCTGACGATGTGCGCTGTGCCGAGTGGCTGCAGCGCCGGGAGATTAATGTCGCACCTGTAATGGTCAGCCGCAGCGTCGGCGCGGTCGCACGCGAGGTGCGCGTCCATCCGGTCCGCGATTACCTCAATCATCTTCGCTGGGACGGAGTACCGCGGCTGGCGCAGTGGACAGTGTCCTACCTTGGTGCTGATGAGACAGAACTCAACAAGACCTTCGGCGCACGCTGGATGATCTCGGCAGTGGCGCGTGTCATGCAGCCCGGAATTAAAGCCGACCACATGCTGATCCTCGAAGGTCCGCAGGGCAGCAAGAAGTCGAGCGCCATCAAGACACTGGCCGGTGCGGACTGGTTCACCGACGAAATCGCGGAGATCGGCAGCAAGGACGCCGCCCAGCAGATGCGCGGCATCTGGATCATCGAGATCGCCGAGCTCGACGCCATCAGCCGCGCCGAGGTATCGCGGATCAAGGCCTTCCTGACGCGGACCACCGATCGCTACCGTCCGCCCTACGAGCGCTACATCGTCACGGTGCCGCGCCAATGCGTGTTCGCCGGCAGCGTCAATCCCGAGACCTATCTCCGCGATGAGACGGGCAACCGCCGCTTCTGGCCGGTCCGTTGTGGAAGCATCGATCTCGACGCGCTCTCGCGCGACCGCGACCAGCTCTGGGCGGAAGCCGTCGCGCGGTACCGAGATGGCGCGATCTGGTGGCTCGACGAGCCGGAGCTCGTTGCCTCTGCCAAGGCCGAACAGGATCAGCGCTACCATGCCGACGCGTGGGACGCCCGCATCGACCGCTGGCTCGTCTACGAGCGTCGCCGGGTCAACCACGGGTACGGGAATTACGACGATTGGCGGGACGAAGAGGTCGAGCGTCCGAGCCCGCTGACGGACACCACCGTCGGCGAGATCCTCGAAGGTGCGCTTAGCATCGAACCTGCGCGGTGGACGCGTGCCGACCAGATGCGGGTGACGGCTTATTTAAAGGCGCGAGGATGGGAGCGTTATCAGGTGCGAAAAGGCGAGTCCGAACGGCAGTGGCGCTATCGCCGAGGAGCGAAAGCGTAAGTCGCCCAAGCGACCGAAATGCCTATCTCAGCCCGACCGCACGGCACGTTCGCGGATGGCCACCCCTTCCGGTATTGCTTGCGCATGCTGGTCCTGAATCAACCAAGCGTCCGACTTCGACCAACTATGCTCACGTCCGCAACTCGGGCAGGCAGTCTGGGTGATGACAAATGGCAGCTTCTTGAAGTCGTCATCCTCGCATTCGATTCCTGTCGAAATCTCGCTGCCTGTTTCGGGGCACCGGATCATGATTACGCTCAAGCGGTGCTCCCTTCGTTGTTAAGCCACAGCGAAGCGATGAGGCAGATGAGCGACACCACCGATGCAAAGATGACCATCAATTCGAGATCGCCCATGACTTTGTTTCCCTCAGTTGCGCCATCTTCGGGACGGTCATTGGGGATGCTTTGAGCGGCGGCGGATATGGTGCGGCTCTCCGTAGGGCAGCCGCACCTGGAAACTTCGGAGCAGGCGGATCGGGCTCTCGCCCGAAATCGACATGCACGACGTTGTGCTCCCGCCCGAGGACATAGCGGTTGCAAGGCTTCATAGCGGACACCTACTGAAGCGTTCGGCCTTGATCATTGCCGTCGTTACGCGGCGTATTACGACGCGAGCGCAGACCGAACGGACTTCGATAGCGAGCTCCGTTCGCTTGCTTATCGAGTGACCGCAACGCCTCCATGATGTCGTCGAATCGGACCGGAGCCTTGGGTCCCTTTCGCAACTCCGGCGCGGCCTCGACGGCACACGCGTCGGATGCCCAGGACGCCAAGATGGCGCGCTTTTCGTTGAGGGTCAGGTCGGGGTCGTTCACCACCTCGGACGGATGATTGAACGCCTGGGCGGGATGCAGCAGTTCGTCGAGCTCAAAGTTCACACCAGTTCCCTTCGTCATAACCTCCTCCCAAAAAAGGGGGTGGGCACGGTGCGGTGCCCACCGTTGCCAAATCGCACTCAAGCGGCCTTGCCGCTTCCTTTCGTTTCAAGCTTCGTGACGTTGCCGATCGCGATATTGCGCGGCTTCAACTTTTCCGGAATGCGCCGGACCAAGTTGATGTGGAGCAACCCGTTCTCGAAGTCGGCGCTCTCGACTTCGATGTAATCAGCCAGGTTGAAGCGCCGCTCGAACGGGCGCGCCGCGATGCCCTGGTACAGATAGTCGGTGTCGTCCTTCTCCGGCTTCCTGCCCGTCACCGTGAGCTGGCTTGCTTCTGCCGTGATGGAAATCTCATCGCGTGAGAAGCCGGCGACGGCGATGTTGATCTGGAACTGGTCCTCGCCTTTGCGGACGATGTCGTAGGGCGGATAGCCCTCATTGGCGTCCCGGGGCCAGTCGTTAAGGCGATCAAAGAGGGTCTCGAAGCCGATGGCATTGCGCGCAAACGGCGAGAAATCGAAGGTCCTCATAGTCATATCCTCCGTGAAGCGACATGAGTACGAGCTTGCGCCGGACACCGCCGGCGCCCGCATCAGGCCTCTTTGGAGCGCCTGACGGCGAGCGATTTAGGAAGACCGCATTTCGATTTCAAGACCGGTAAAACCGGGTCGTGGGCGCGGGGCGTCCAGTGTTCGATGCGGAGATTAGCGCCCCTATTATCCGCAGAATGTGCGGAGAATAGACTTGAACTTGCGGTGATTAGCCTCCATAATATCCGCAGAAGGTGCGGAGATTATGCCGAAATACATCCATCAGCTGCCAGATTGGCCGAAATTCCAGTGGAATCAGACGGCTTTGGTCGGGCCATTGGCCGCCCTGCGACATCGCCAAGGCCGCTTCGTCGGGCGCATGGAAGCCCTCGGCTTCCCCCTCCGCAGCGAGGCCATGCTTCAGACGCTCACCCAGGACGTCGTCAAGTCGAGCGAAATCGAGGGTGAGATCCTCGACAGGGAGCAAGTGCGCTCATCGATCGCGCGCCGGCTTGGCATCGAGATCGGCGCACTGACACCAGCCGACCGCGACGTCGAGGGCATCGTCGAAATGATGCTCAACGCGACGCAAAAATACGATGAGCCCCTTACCGAGGAACGCCTTTTCGGCTGGCATGCGGCATTGTTTCCAACGGGCCGCAGCGGCATGCACAAGATCACAGTCGGTGCCTGGCGCGACGACTCGTCCGGACCCATGCAGGTTGTCTCGGGGGCGATCGGCAAGGAGCGCGTCCACTACGAGGCGCCGCCCGCCGCAAAACTTCCCGGCGAAATGAAAGCGTTTCTCGATTGGTTCGAAACCAACGACGACACCGATCCTGTGCTGAGGGCCGCGATTGCCCATCTCTGGTTCGTCACCATCCACCCGTTCGACGATGGCAACGGACGCATCGCACGCGCGATCGCCGATATGGCGCTCACTCGGTCCGACCGGAGTTCGCAGCGCTTCTACAGCATGTCCGCGCAGATCCGTCAGGAACGCAATGCGTACTACGACATGCTGGAGGCGACGCAGAGGGGCGACCTCGATATCACGCCCTGGCTGGAGTGGTTCTTCGCTTGCCTTGATCGTGCGCTCGACGGCGCAGAGAGCACACTTGCTGACGTGTTCCGGAAGGCCGAATTCTGGAAGAAGCATGCCGGGGCCGCCTTCAACGATCGGCAGCGCAATATGCTCAACCGTCTGCTCGACGGGTTTGAGGGCAAGCTGACGACGTCGAAATACGCAGCCATCGAAAAAACCTCATCCGACACGGCGTTGCGCGACATCACCGATCTCGTCGAGCGCGGCATCCTCAGCAAGGACGAGGGTGGCGGCCGCAGCACGAGCTATTCGTTGGCTGAACAATAGTTCACGCGACGAATCGTTCTCTTGTCACCAACCTACATGTGTCACCAACCTCTTCGCCAAAGTTGGTGACACGAAAACTGCTGCAATAACAACCGTGTCACCAACGTCACCAACGTCACCAACGGTTTGGAGAGTCATGCGCGGAAATGGATGCGAAGGTCGGAATCTATTTTCCCTATAGAAATGTTGCGTCGCGGTTGGTGACGCCGAGGTTGGTGACGCAGCGGTTCAACGCCCTGAAAGAACAGAACAAAGTCGTGTCACCGACGATCGCAGAGGTTGGTGACGCCGCCGCAGTCTGAGACGCGCACGAATTCGTTATCCGGCGTGACGAATTTTGTTGCGTGCTGAATCCGGGATTCTAGAATCCGATCCGACCAAAGCCGAAGGCCCACGTCTCGTGAGCCTTCGTTGTGAAACTCTCAAAAGCATCTCTGCCGTCGCGGGCGCGCGATCCCGCCGCAAAACTGTTTTGCGGTGGCGGATCGACTATTCTTGCCCTCGATCTCGGCTCGTCGACCGGCTGGGCGATTCGTGGCGCCAACGGCGCCATCACCAGTGGCGTGCAGCAGTTCCGGCCGAACCGCTTCGAAGGCGGCGGCATGGCCTTCCTGCGCTTCAATCACTGGCTGAGCGAACTCGCAGAAAGCTCAGGACCGATCACGGCGGTGTTCTTCGAGGAAGTGCGCGCACATGCCGGCACCCTCGCAGCCCACGTCTACGGCGGTTTCCTCGCGCACCTTGAAGCCTGGGCTGAATTCCGCGACGTGCCGTACCAGGGCGTTCCAGTCGGCACGATCAAGCGCTTCATCGCGGGCAAGGGCAACGCCGATAAGAAAACGGTCATCGCCGCAGTGAAAGCGCGCGGTTTCGCGCCGGCCGACGACAACGAGGCCGATGCGATCTCCATCCTGCTCTGGGCAATCGAGAACTATGGAGGCGCGTCGTGACCCGGACGCGTCTGCCAGGCCGCCGGCCAAGCATGACCATGCAGTTCGTGTACGAGGCGAACAACTACTCGGTCACGCTCGGCTTCGATGTCGCCAACGACCGCATCGGCGAGGTGTTCACGCACGGCGCCAAGATCGGCTCCGCCATGGACCGCATCCTCGACGATGCCTGCGTCGCGCTCTCGCTGCTGCTCCAGCACGGCGTCGAGCCTGCGGCGCTCTCCGCGAGCATGGGGCGGCTTGGTGACGGCAAATCACCCGCGTCAGTCATCGGCGCGCTCGCCGATCTGATCGCGCGTGAGTCGAGGGCGCAATGACGAAGAAGCAGAAACAGAAACAGAAGCTGCGCTTCAAACCGAGCGCCGAGGCCGGGCAGCAGCGCGCGACACGGGTGGTCACCGAGTTCGACCCGAACGGGATCGAAGTGACCCATCACCGCACCGTTGACACGCTTGGACTGATGCTGCGCTCGGGTGCGATCACGGGAGCAATGCACGCGGCGGGCCGCGACTTCCAGGCCGCGTTCACCGTTGCGTGCTTCGATTCGATGCCGAGGGTGAACCTGAACCTAATGGGGCGGTCACCATCGCCAGCGCATGACGTCTACAACCTCAGCGACCGTCAGCTCGCAGCGCGCGAGCGCGCGGCTCGCGCCATCGATGCGCTCGGCGGCCACGGCTCCCCGGCAGGATCGTGCGTCTGGCACGTCGTGGGCATGCAGACGTCCGTCCGCGAATGGGCGCTCCGGCAGGGCTGGGGCGGACGGCCGGTGCGGCAGGAGAGCGCGCAAGGGATCCTCGTTGC
>DASUKT010000107.1:0-4851 GCA_036278575.1 Pseudolabrys sp.
TGCTCAGCCCGCGGCTGGTCTTTGCTTTCTTCAGCCTTGTGGCGGGCACCGACGTGTTCGGCGTGAGCCTGAACCTACGCGGCTATGGCGGCGTTGCGCTCGGGCTTTGGCTGTTCGCGCTCGCGCTGTGGGTCACACTCATTTACTTAAGTTTCGCGGTGCTCACGTTTCTCAACAAGGAGCACCGCGCGAATGTCATCGATGGCGGCTGGCTACTCGCGATTGTCGGCACGGAGTCGCTGGTGGTGCTCGGCACGGGCATCGGGCACTTTTTCGGCAAAGATGCGCCGCTTATTTTCGTCGCGCTTCACATGCTCTGGGGGATCGGGCTTGCGCTTTACGGCATCTTCATCACGCTGTTTGCCTATCGCATTTTTTTCTTCGCCGTAGAGCCCGATGACGTGAACCCCCTGCTGTGGGTCGTGATGGGGGCGGCGGCCATCAGCACCAATGCCGGCTCCGTGCTGATCCTTAACAACAGCGTGGTGCCGTTCCTGGAATCGATGCGCGCATTCATCGACGGCGTGACGCTGGTGATCTGGGCCTGGGCCACGTGGTGGATTCCGCTCCTCGTGCTGCTCGGCGTCTGGAAGCATCTGATCCGCCGTGTGCCGCTCAGCTACACGCCGACGCTCTGGGGATTGGTCTTCCCGCTGGGCATGTATGCGCTCGCGAGCTTACGCCTGTCGCGCGCCGCCGGCGTGCCGGTACTGCAAACGCTGTCTGAAGCGATGGTCTGGGTGGCACTCGCCGCCTGGATTGCGACCGCGATCGGCTTTGCGTGGGCATCGTGGCGGAGTTACCGTAACTTTGCGCTGCAAAGCCGGGCGGCTGCCACTTGATCGCCATATTTATTGTATATACAACAATTACGGATGAGAATCACATTCGACCCCGTCAAGGGCGAATGGAGCCTGCGCGAGCGCAAACTCGACTTTTTGACAGCCGCGGAAGTATTTGCGGCGGAGACGATCGACATTCCCGATCTGAGGCGCGATTACGGCGAGCCGCGGATCAATTCGGTCGGATTCCTGCGTGGCCGAATGGTGATTATCTGTTGGACGCCGCGCGGTAATGCGCGGCACGTGATCTCAATGAGGAAAGCAAATGACCGAGAGAAGACGCGCTTTAGGCAGCGATATGGCGAAGGTTGATGCCTACGTGAATACGAAGCGGGATTACGACGAAATCCCGGAACTGACTGACGAGGACTTCGCGCGCGGCGTTTGGCACATCGGCGGCAAACCGGTGTCGCGCGGGCGCCCGAAGTCGAAAGCACCGAAGCACGCGGTCAGCCTGCGGCTCGACGCCGACGTGCTCGCCCATTATCGCCGCACGGGGCGCGGCTGGCAGAGCCGCATCAACGCCACGCTGCGCAAGGCGGCGAAACTGCCGAAGGAAAAGAGAAAGAAGGCCTGAGTTGTCTCACATCCGAAACACGCCGAATTTCGTCTCCGGCACGGGCGCGTTGAGCGCGGCGGAAAATGCCAGCGCCAGAACACGCCGTGTTTCGGATGGCGCGATGATGCCGTCGTCCCAGAGCCGCGCTGTCGCGTAATAGGGGTTACCCTCGGCCTCGTATTGGTCGCGGATCGGCGCCTTGAACTCCTCCTCTTCGACTTCCGACCAAGAGCCGCCTTCGGCTTCGATGTTGTCGCGCCGCACGGTTGCGAGCACAGAGGCCGCCTGCTCGCCGCCCATCACGGAAATGCGCGCGTTCGGCCACGTGAACAGGAATCGAGGACTGTAAGCGCGCCCGCACATGCCGTAATTGCCGGCGCCGTAGCTGCCACCGATGATGACGGTGATCTTGGGAACCTGCGCGCAGGCAACGGCGGCCACCATCTTGGCGCCATCCTTGGCGATGCCGCCCGCCTCGTACTCGCGGCCGACCATGAAGCCCACGATGTTCTGCAAAAATAAAAGCGGAATTCGGCGCTGGCAGCACAACTCGATGAAATGCGCCGCCTTCAGCGCGCTTTCCGAGAACAGGATGCCGTTGTTGCCGAGAACGCCGACGGGAATTCCATGAATGTGGGCAAAGCCGGCGACCAGCGTCGGCCCGTAAAGCTGCTTGAATTCGTCGAACTCGGACGCGTCCACCAGACGCCCGATTACCTCGCGCACGTCGTACTGCTTCTTGAGATCGGCCGGCACGATGCCGTCGAGATCGGCGGGATCGAGCACAGGCTCGCGCGGCGGGATCACCGGAATGTCAGCTGCCTTCCTCGTATTCAAATTGGCAACGATGCGGCGCGCGATCGACAAGGCATGGTGATCGTCTTGCGCATAGTGATCGGCCACTCCGGATTTACGCGCGTGCACATCGGCGCCGCCCAATTCCTCGGCGCTCACGACCTCGCCGGTTGCGGCCCTCACCAGCGGCGGGCCGCCAAGAAAGATCGTGCCCTGATTTTTCACGATCACGGTTTCGTCCGACATCGCCGGCACGTAAGCGCCGCCCGCCGTGCACGAACCCATCACCACTGCGATCTGCGGAACGCCGAGGCTCGAAAGCGTCGCCTGATTGAAGAAGATGCGGCCAAAGTGCTCGCGATCCGGAAACACCTCCGTTTGGTGCGGAAGATTCGCGCCCCCGCTGTCGACAAGATAGATGCAGGGCAAGCGGTTCTCGCGCGCGATCTCCTGCGCGCGCAGATGCTTTTTCACCGTCATCGGAAAATAGGTGCCGCCTTTGATGGTCGAGTCGTTGCACACGATGACGCACTCGTGCCCTTCGACCCGGCCGATTCCGGTAATCAGCCCTGCCCCGTGAATGACGTCGCCGTACATGCCATAAGCCGCCAGGGGCGAAAGCTCCAGGAACGGTGAGCCAGCATCGACCAAGGCCATCACGCGATCGCGCGGTAGGAGCTTGCCGCGGGAGACGTGCCGCTCGCGCGCCTTTTCGGAGCCGCCATGCGCGGCATGTGCGCGAAGTTCCTGCAACTCCGCGACAAGGCTTCGCATCCGTCCCGCATTTGCGCGGAACACGGCGGCGTTACGGTCAACTACCGACGAAAGAAGCGCCACGTCCCTTACCTCCGATCACCGGCAACCGTGCCTTGCTGCGGGAACTAACGCAACGGGCTGGGTTCATCGCTCGCGAGCGTGCCGGAACCGTCACGAGTACACTCATTTCGGAACTAGCCGGAATACGTGGCGTTTCCCCCTCTGTTGACCCCAGAGGAGGCAAAGATGAGAAAGACGTTACTAATGACGACCGCGGCGGCGGCGCTGATTATCGGCGGCAGTTTCGCCACGGCCCAAGACACGAAGAATGGTGCGAACTCCGGCGGCGCAACGCGCGCTCCCGCAGCGCAGCAGAATGCGCCGGCCGAAAAGATGGCGCCAAGCATGAACGCCGGCCACAAGTCGCAAACGACCGGCCAGGGTTCGTCGGAATCGAAGGCAAGTGAGCCCAAGGCCGGCCACAAATCACGGACCACCGGCCAAGGCTCATCCGACATGGAACGAGGTTCGTCCGGCTCGAAGGAAATGAACGCGCAGCCAAATGAGAAATCCAAGTCCGGCTCGCGGGCCGAACAGCGCAATCACTCGAAGACGACGGGCCAAGGCGCGTCGGAGTCGCGCGAGTCGCAGGAAGGCAAGTCGAAAGCGAACGCGCATGAAAAAGGCAACAAGAATGCGCGTGAGCACGAGAAAGGAAACATGCGTGAGAACGCCCACGGTAAAAACGGCCGCGAAGGCGCGCAGAACAACGTCAATATCAACGAGCGTAACCGCACGACGACCGGCCAAGGCGCTGCGGGCGCCCGCGCCAACTTGAGCAGTGAACAGCGGACCAAGATCACGACCGTGATCAAGGACCGTCATGTGCGGCCGGTGGAGCATGTGAACTTCCATATTTCGGTCGGCACGCGGGTGCCGCATAGCGTGCACCTCTACCCGCTCCCAACCGAGGTCGTGAACATCTATCCCACTTGGCGCGGATATGAATTCATTCTCGTCGAGGATCAGATCGTTGTCATCAATCCTCACACGTTCGAGATCGTCGCCGTCTTGCCGGCGTAGTTCCCGTAATCAGCAGCTGACAACGACGGCCGGAGCCAAAATGCTGCGGCCGTCGCATTTTTCTCTCCCGCATGGCTTGGCAGAAGCACACGTGCCGCGAGGTTGCTCACTGCTGGAACAAGCATGCGTGTTTCCAGTTGCCTGACCGTTGCCGCGCTCGCGGCATCAAGCCCCAAGGAGGAATTTTATGAAAGCTGTCACCACGCTGATCGCCGCTGCAGCGCTCGTTGCCGGTATCTCGGTCGCCAATGCGCAATCGTCGATGTCCAAGGGTTCCATGGGTTCGTCGAGTTCGATGCAGAAGAACGCTACGGGCAGCGGTAAATTCTGCCTGCAGCCCTCGGGTTCCAGCAGCACGATGAACTGCAAGTATCAGACCATGGCCTCTTGCCAACAGGCGGCGAAGTCGGCGAAAGGCTCGTGTGTCGCCAATCCGAACGCCAGCACCACGGGTTCAAAATAATTTCATAGCCCGCGCATCATTGCCGCTGTTCCGCGCCGGTTCCGCCGGCGCGGAGGCGTGCTTTGATTTTTGCTTCTCCCATCTTTTCCGAAAGCAGGAACGAGCCCCAGCCGGCCTTCGTTGACTTCGTGAGCTGTGACCAAGAAAGGAAAAAGCATGGATAAAGATCGCATCAAGGGTTCGGTCGAGCAGGGAAAAGGGAAAGTGAAGGAAGTCGCGGGAAAGGTGACCGGCGATGCCAAGCTTGAGACCGAAGGCAAGGCGGAAAACGCGGCCGGAAAAGTTCAAAATACGGTCGGCGGAATAAAGGACAAGGCACGCGAAGCCGTCGATAACGAAGACTGACGTCAGGA